>JBGUVZ010000263.1:0-2429 GCA_045220685.1 Oscillospiraceae bacterium
CCGAAATCCATGTAACCGTCACCTTCATAAAGACAGACAAAAGCATGCGGTGTATCCTCAACAGGCTCAATTGAACTCAGATGATACTTAGGGCTCCAGTTTTCTTTTACCGAACTGCGCAGGATCCTGAGTATTTCACTGTCGGTAATATTCTGTCTGTCAATCTCATTTCCAAAGCCTAGTACAATGGCATTGCGGATTTTTTTAAGTTCTTCTGCTCTCATATTCGATCCTCGATGTAAAACAATAAGAAAACGATAGAAAAATCTGGGAGAAACCGGAACCGGCGTTCCGGTTATAAGAGGAGTTTGAAAAATAAATATTGAAACTCAAATGAACTGATTTAACGTTTGTAATCTCAACCTTCATTTCAGTTTACGTTTATATAATAGCTGATATTTAGTATTTTGTCAAGTTATTAATAATATTATTTAGTTATTTATGTTAGTTATGTCACTATATTACATATATAATAATTATCAAAATATTTAATTATATTCATTACATACGTCAGTGACAGCGGAGATTTTCGGTACATACGCACCTGATCCGGGACCGCAGATCAGCCGGACATTGAAAAAAATTTGATTGAGTCCGAACCTCACTGCTCCACTTTTGCTATTCAACCTGCTTATGTTTATCGTTCTCTGCTTGCGTTTTTTTGCTGCATAATTGGCAGGTTTGGATTTTTTAATTAATCATCTGTCCGGGCAAACTTATCCCGATGCTCTTCGAAAAATTCCTGCAGCAGTCGTACATTCTCAAGTTCTGTCCAGCGCCTGGTGACAACAGGTGTTGCATCCAGATCGTAGATGAGCGCATCATTAAGAGACAGCAGGATCGGCGAATGGGTGGCAATTATGAACTGGCAGTTATAGTGCCTTGCAGAAGCAGATATATATTTTGCAAGTTCCTTCTGCAGAGGGATGGCAAGACTGTTTTCCGGCTCATCAAGCAGATATAACGCATTGTCAGTGATGTGATCTACAAAGAATTTCAACGCACTTTCACCATTGGAGCGGAGATCTACATTACGCATCAGTCGTTCTTTCACAAATTTTGACTGAGTCTTCCTTTTCGCATCGCAAATTTCCTTCCACTGCTCATACTCGGCAATACTGTTAAGATTGCTGCTGGCACGCCTCTTGTCAAACCACTGTTCAAACAGATCCTCCCGTTTAAGATCAATACCGTTATTCAGATAACGTATATTGATCAGATAATCAAAGACATCATCACTGGTTAAGATCTGACTGCCGCCGGGAATTTCATCGCATTCAAAATGGCAGGCCCCTGCATAGGCGGAAAAGAAAGCAGAACCGTTGAATACTGAATGACGAATGAGATCAAGTCGCGCCGCCATCACATTAAGCACCGTCGATTTTCCGGAACCGTTACTACCGTACAGGATCGTAACAGGTGCACAGTTGATCGTTCTAAATTTTTTATTCAGAAAGAAACGGAAGGGATAGTAGCCGCAGTAACAGGTGCGCCCATATGTTTGTAAAGCGTCACCTTCCTCCTCTTCTGAAAGCAGTTCGAATTTTCTCAGGAATGTTTTGTACATAGTAAAGCCTCTGACAAATTAAGCTGTAAAAAACGTTATGCTGCGGTAACAGATCCGTTGCAAGGCAGCAAAGAGAACCTGCAGTAATGAACTCAGCATCAAACTACATCATATGGCAGGGAAGATACCTTTGTTCAAATATAACAACAAGTTATATTTTGTCTATTTAATTACCACCATCACAATTGAAATATAATTATTAAGTTTTCTAAACAAATCTAAACTCTTTTGAGTTTATTATACACAAACGTGTAATAATTTGTATACATATTCATGATATTTTAACCATAGTCACAATTATATTTTTTATGATTTAATTTTGACGTATTAGCACATATGCATAAACAAAAACTACGTAAAAATTGAAGTTGCTGTAAATACACCTTTTACTCCTGATCTATACCGGAACACCGGTTGCAACTGTCTTCTCATAACCATGCCGGCGAGAAAACCACCGGGTTTCAACCAGAGGATTGTCAGCTTCAGAACATTACTCTGATCCGCAATTTTTACCGGCGTTAAATCCACTGATCCGCCCAAAAGAGAACAAGTGATCTGCAGAAAAAGAAAAGCTGATCCCGTATGATGATGTGAGTCTGATTTAGAATACGGTAATTTCAAATTCTAAACGAATGGGATTACAAATATTGTTATGTTGTATCAATACAGGAGTCAGTTTAGATTTGAACTGCACTGAGTCTGGGATTATGTAGCTTGTCGAAGTATCTGTTGATCGGGGATGCTGCAGCCCGGTGCAGTATGGATTTCCCTCTCAACACATACCGTTCAACAAAGCCAAATGAAATTAGTCTGTGACTATTTAAGAATTTTCTAATGCCTTTCTTCTACTGCGAATAAGTAA
>JBGUVZ010000264.1:0-3104 GCA_045220685.1 Oscillospiraceae bacterium
TGACGGGTATATATTCGGTAATAATGAAGTTTTCTGTCCGTGGGATGTGGCAAGATTTACAGCTAAACTGATCAATGATAAAAATGCTGAACCGGAGAATTTCTGGGCAAATACAAGTTCCAATTCGATACTCGATGATTTTGTAAACCATGAGGAATTTGAAGTATCAGATAAATTTGAGACACTTTTAAACGGTGAGATGATAACACAGGACATCTGTGAAGAGCTGACCTATGACCAGATGGCAGCGTCGGAGAAGAACTTCTGGAGTGTGCTTCTGATGACAGGATATGTGTCAAAGGCAGATAAGAGCGATGGTACCAAAGGTGTCAGACTGCGTATACCAAATGCTGAGATCACTGATCTTTTCAGGGAAACGGTAGTTGCAAAATTTGAACGCACACTGGACAGATCTGCAGCAGAGAACTTTATATCTGCTATGTGGAATCAGGATATGAAAACTGCTGAAGAAATACTTACGGATATCCTCTGGGATTCGATAAGCTATTTCGACTACGGCGAGGAATACTATCACGGTATGCTTAACGGAATCTTCACAGGCCGTGGATATGCCGTTGAATCCAATACAGAATCAGGACTCGGAAGACTTGATCTCCGTGTAAAGGACCGTAAGAACAGAAGAATGATCCTAATGGAATTTAAAAGATCGACAAAGGAAGAATATCTCGAAAGAGACTGCGACGATGCACTCGAACAAATCAAAAATAACGGCTACGCAAGAAAAATGCCGATGGGATACCGCAAACAGATCGTCTGCGGAATAGCGTTCTTTGGCAAGGTAGCAAAGATAAAACTGATGGAAGAGACCGTTCAATAATATACAACCAATCCGGAAGATAACTTAATGCATAGTCTCTTCCGGATTTATTGTTTTATTACTATTGATTTTCTTAATGCAATATGGTATATTTAATTCAGATGAGCTTTATTCAAATCAATTTTAATAAAATCAAACTGAATTAAAATCGGAGGCATTATGTTTATAGGAAGAGAACGTGAACTTAGATCACTTCAGAATGTTTACGATAAAGACGGATTCGGTATGACGGTCATATATGGCCGCAGAAGAATCGGAAAATCCACCCTTATAGCAGAATTTATAAAGAATAGAAAAAGTATTTTTTATACAGCGACTAAAATAGGTGCAGAGAGAAATCTGGAACTGTTTTCAGAACAGGTTGTTTCGGCATTTGATCCTGATGCATCCGGCATTGTATTTAGATCTCTCGAAGCGGTATTTGACTATATCACAGCGAAACTTACAGATGAAAAACTTGTTCTTGTCATTGATGAACTGCCGTACTGGGCTGAAAGTGACAGCGGACTGCTCTCAGTTATTCAGAAATACATCGATACAAAGTGGATGAAAAGCAGTCTGATGATCATACTGTGCGGTTCTTCACTGAGTTTCATGGAAAACAAGGTGCTCAGTGAGAAAAGTCCTGTTTTCGGACGCCGTGATTCACAGATAAAACTTGAAGCATTCGGTTACCGTGAAACCGCACTGTTCGTTCCGGAATACAGTGCGGAAGACAAGGCTATAGTTTACGGTGTTACCGGTGGTGTTGCCAAGTATCTTTCGATGATCGATACCAGGATGACACTGGATGACAATATAAAGAGGCTTTTTTTCAGCAGCGACGGTTATCTGTATGATGAAACCCGAAATCTTCTGACACAGGAGTTTTCTGATATTTCAGTAGTAAATAACATAATCGAGCAAATCGCTTCTGGTGCCAATAATATTAATGTCATTTCAGGAAAGATACATGAAAAGGAAACAGCGGTTCTGTATTATCTTGAAAAGCTGATAAGCACCGGACTTGTTGAAAAGAAGTACTGTATTACCGAAGAAAAGAACAAGAAAAAGACCCAGTACGTGCTGAAAGATCATATGTTCAAGTTCTGGTATGAGTTCGTTCCGAAGGCTCACAGCGTTATTGCTATCGGACGAGGCGACATTTACTATGAAAAGGCAGTAAAGCCGTTCCTTCATTCATTTATGGGCAGCATTTTTGAGGAAATGTGCAGAAGCTATGTTCTTGAAAACGGAGTAACTGGTGAGTTCGGTTGCTTCATTACAAATGTTGGTACATGGTGGGGAACCGAAAACGTCACTGATCAGAACGGTAACAGTGAATTCAGAACCGCTGATATCGATGTTGTCGGAATTTCGGAAACAGATAAATGTGCTGTTGTGGGTGAATGTAAATTCAAAAATGAAAAGATCGACAAAGGTATCTATGAAACACTTATCAGACGTGCAACACTTGTTTCCGGGAAATACCGTATTGATAAATACCTTTTCTTCTCCCTGAGCGGCTTTACTGAATGGTTCGATACGATTGACAGCGCGAATGTTATGCTGGTTTCACTGGAAGACATGTATAAATAGTGTAATTTTCGGAGGCGGAAAAATGATATACACAGTAACATTCAATCCGGCGATCGACTACGTGGTTATGACCGATAAGATAAAGCCGGGTGAAGTGAACAGAGCGAATGAGGAAAAAATGTATTTCGGGGGCAAGGGGATAAATGTTTCGGTTGTTCTGAATGAGCTGGGAATAAAGTCGAGAGCACTTGGATTTGTCGCAGGATTTACCGGAGAAGCAATCGAAAACGGACTTGCATCGCAGGGAATCGAGACTGGTTTTGTTCGTATGAGAAACGGCTTTTCTCGTATCAATGTCAAGATAAAGTCGGATGAGGAAACTGAACTCAACGGCCGCGGTCCGGATATTCCGGATGATGCTGTGGCAGAACTCTTTGAAAGGCTTGAAATGATTGAAGACGGTGATACCCTAGTACTTGCTGGCAGTATCCCACCGTCACTCCCTTCGGATATATACGAAAAGATCCTTGCACATCTTGAAAGCAGAAAGATAAGAACCGTGGTCGATGCCACAAAGGGTCTGCTTTTAAATGTTCTGAAATACCATCCTTTCCTTGTAAAACCGAATAACCACGAACTCGGCGAGATGTTCGGCATAAAGCTTGAAACTACTGAACAGATAGCCGAATATGCCGGAAAACTCCGTGATATGGGCGCGAGAAACGTTCTTGTCTCCATGGCGGGTGAC
>JBGUVZ010000265.1:0-9353 GCA_045220685.1 Oscillospiraceae bacterium
AAAAGATAAGAGGGCTGTTTGACAGCCCTTCTTTTTTATCATATGAAAAGGAATAATATAGATGAAAAATAGCAGATTAAACCTTTATGTAGCAGATTTAAAATATATTCGTGATTTATCAAAGGCGGATGATAAAGTTATGTCCTGCTCACCACAAGCTGGAAAAGAGAATAGACCATTCGTTGGCATAGTAGTGATTTGTGATGATAAGAAATATTGCGTTCCTTTATCATCGCCTAAAGATAAACATTTGAAAATGAAAAATGATCTTGATTTTTCAAAGATGGTTGATAAAAATGGGAAATTGCTCGGAGTTTTAAATTTTAACAATATGATTCCAGTTGATGAATCTGTTATTTCTGCTATTAACATCAAAATTGATTCCAAGGATAGACCAAGTGAAAAAGCATATAAAGAACTTTTAAATAATCAGCTTGACTGGTGTAACGAAAACGCTGACAGCATTAAGAAAAAAGCGAATAAATTATATAATTTTGTTACTCTTACTCCAGATAAATCGAGGAATCTTGTGAGAAGATGCTGCGATTTTAAAAAGCTTGAAGATATTCTGAAAAAACGTTTAACGAATAACATAAACTCTGATGAATGAAATTTTGGTATATTCAGATACCAAAATTCAATTGCACGCACCACCATTTCGTGGGTGATTGGTTCGACTTATATATCAACAGAATATTTTACAAGAATTATTTTCCTGAAATTCCATGTGCGAATTCTGTTTTTCTCACTTCAGAATGATATTTTCTCACATGATTAGCAAAGCACATAATTGCGTCGTTTGCCAATGCTTATGCATACTTTTAGAGCCTTTTAAAAAGAAAAATGCATATTTTTATAGGGGTATGGAATTGAAAGATGCATATTTTTCAGAGCTTTTTCGAATAAAGAAGCATGTTATTAAATGGAAGATACATACATTACAGGAATGTATGATTGTAAACAAAGCTATAAAAACAACAGCCGTGAAGGTCTCAAAAACCTTCACGGCTGTTACGTTATAATTATTCAGTTACGAATTACTTTTCGTAGTCATATCCAAGCTTAAAAGCTGTAGTATTCTTTTCGATCATAGCAGCCTTTTTCGGTGGGATGATCTTTTCGAAAACTGATACGATCTTGTCGTAGTTGATTCCGAGAAATCTGTCAGAGCATTCTCTGATTGCCTTGCCGAGGATGATGATGTTAGCCATACCTGTGAGGCCGTTTTCCTTTGCCATTTCTGTTGAAGGAATGTAGTAAACAGTGATGTCATCACGTGTTGACTTTCTGTCGATGATAGAGCTGTCAGCGAATACGATTCCGCCCGGCTTTACCATTGGTTCGAACTTGTCGAATGAAGGACCGTTCATTGCGATAACAATGTCAGGTGCTGTAACGAGCGGTGAACCGATCGGGTCGTCTGAGATACATACTGAACAGTTACATGTACCGCCACGCATTTCAGGACCGTATGAAGGAAGCCATGAAAGTTCCTTTCCTTCCATAAGTGCAGCGTTTGCAAGGAGTTTTCCTGAGAAGAGAACGCCCTGTCCGCCGAATCCGCAAATAATGGTTTCTGTAAGCATTTTAGTTCTCCTTTCAGTCTGCCTTTTCTTCCTTGTTCCATACTGCTTCGTCCTTGTAAACTCCGAGAGGGAAGTACGGGATCATTTCGTCACGTAATCTCTGGAGAGCGTCAACAGGAGTGAGACCCCAGTTTGTAGGACATGTTGAGAGTACTTCAACAAGTGAGAAGCCTTTTTTGTTTATCTGGTTTTCGAAAGCCTTCTTGATAGCCTTCTTTGCTTCACGGATGTGAGCAGGTGTATCAACAGAAACTCTCTGTGCAAGAGCTGTACCGTCGATAGTTGCGAGCATTTCGCAAACCTTTACCGGATAACCCTGAATCTCAGGTTCACGTCCGTAAGGAGTTGTCTGTGTTACCTGACCAGGAAGAGTTGTAGGAGCCATCTGACCGCCTGTCATACCGTAAATTGTGTTGTTTACGAAGATAACAGTGATGTTTTCGCCTCTTGCAGCAGCGTGAACAGTTTCACATGTACCGATAGCTGCGAGGTCGCCGTCGCCCTGATATGTGAATACTACTGAATCAGGAAGTGCTCTCTTGATACCTGTAGCAACAGCCGGAGCTCTTCCGTGAGGAGCGCCTACCATGTCGCATTCGAAAAATTTATATGCCATTACTGAGCATCCAACAGGGAAGATACCGATAGTATTTCCTTCGATGCCGAGCTCGTCCATTACTTCTGCTACGAGTCTGTGGATGATACCGTGTGTACATCCAGGACAGTAAGTTGTAGCTACGTCGCAGAGTGCGTGCGGTTTGTCAAATACTACTGCCATATTAGAGACCCCTTTCTGATATCTTTACTATTTCATCAAGAATTTCAGCAGGTGTCGGGATGTTACCGCCGTTTCTGCCGAAGAATTCTACTGGAATTCTGCAATTGAGAGCAAGACGGATGTCGTCAACCATCTGTCCCTTTGACATTTCAACGCTTAATACTTTCTTTGCAGTCTTACATGCTGCGTTAAGCTCTTCAACAGGGAAAGGCCAGAGTGTCTTTGGTCTGAAAAGACCAGCCTTGATGCCTTTTTCTCTTGCCTGGTTTACAGCAGACTTAGCAACTCGTGCTGTTGTACCAAAAGCTGTGATAACGAGGTCAGCATCTTCGCACATGTAGATTTCAGCGTCGTGGATGTTCTTCTTTATTGTTTCGTACTTTTCGTATCTTGCGTCAACTGAAGCTTCGAGTTCATCAGGCTGGAGGAAGAGTGAGTTAATGATGTTGTGCTTTCTTCCGCCCTTGTGACCGCATGCAGCCCAGTCCTTTGGCTCGATCTTCGGAGTTTCGTCTGAGAATGTAACAGGTTCCATCATCTGACCGATAAAGCCGTCTGTGAGGATCATTACAGGCATACGGTATCTGTCAGCTTCTTCGAAAGCTCTGATTGTCATATCAACTGTTTCCTGAACAGAAGCAGGAGCGAAAACGATGAGCTGGAAGTCGCCGTGACCGAGTGCCTTTGTAGCCTGCCAGTAGTCTGACTGTGACGGCTGGATGCTTCCGAGACCCGGGCCGCCTCTCTGTACGTTTACGATAACAGCAGGGAGGTCTGAACCAGCGAGGTATGAAACACCTTCACTCTTGAGTGAGATTCCCGGTGATGAGCTTGATGTCATTGTTCTGACACCTGCTGAGCTTGCGCCGAGTACCATATTTACAGCGGCAAGTTCACTTTCAGCCTGGAGAAATGTGATGTTTCTCTTCTTCATGTTTTTTGCAAGATATGCAGCTACCTCAGTCTGAGGTGTTATAGGATATGCGAAGAAGCATTTGCAGCCTGCACGGATAGCAGCCTCAGCAAGAGCTTCGTTGCCTTTCATAAGAACTCTTTCCATTATTATTCTCCTTTTTCAACTTTTATAACGCAGTCAGGGCACATCATGGCACATAACGCGCAGGAAATACACTTTGAATTATCAGTACATTCTGCAGGGTAATAACCTTTCTGGTTGTGCTTTTCCTCAGAGAGTTTAATGATCTTTTTAGGACATGCTTCAACACAGAGTCCGCAGCCTTTGCATCTTTCGAAGTTTATCGTTATCATTCTTTTCGCCTCTTTTACTCTTTTAATATTTCTGGTTTATCCTTGTATGGGTGAGGCGGCATTCCGCCGCAGGGATAACATTGATTTCTTATTCCCAGATAAGCTTAACTTTTCTTTTTACAGTAAAGTCGCCGTCTGCCGGAACAAGATTTTCAGGTATGCACCTGAATTTTACCGGAAGGCCGGTGAGTTTCTGGATGTCATCTGAGAAGCCGGTAGCGTTCTCAACGATGGCAGCTGTAGTTTCAGCTCCGAGATTCGGGTTGCTTACAAGCCCTGTGACTTTCATGCGGCAGGCCATTTCTATCTCACGAAGAAGAGTAACTGTTTCTTCTGCGGAAACCTCTGTTGTACGGTACATGTTGTAAACGTAGAGCAGATCGTAGTCGCCGGCGTACTTATCGATGACATGCTGATATCTGCCAAGAGCGAAAGCCCCGGCATCTGAACCGCCCACGTCGATAACTGTGTGATCGTGAGAGCGAATGATACGTTCAATGTCAAAGTTGAGCACAGGAAGGTCAAGGTTTGAATTTGCAAAATCAGGTGTGATCACATCGATGCCGTTTTCAGTAAGCTCATCTCTGAAGTCAGCAGTCCTGAAATAAGGATTGACTGTATCGATGTCAACGATCGCGGTCGTTCCGTGGTCCTTCATTGCATATGCGAGATTAACAGCAAGATTCGTCTTGCCGGATCCGTATTCGCCTGTGATGATCGTAATCTTTTTAAACTGCATTCGAAATATCCTTTACACTAATTCTGTCGGGTTAATGCTTTCTCTGCAGGTGCGATTTTCCTCGTCCTGACAAAAAATATGTCATATTCCCCGTGAAGGGAATATAACATGAAAGCAAATGTTTGAATTAACATTTCTATTATAACACTTTTATCATATTCAGTCAATGATTTTTGAAAAACAAATACGCTGATCAGGGATGAAATGTGCCCTGATCAGCGTTTTAATTAGTATATTTATCTTTTTATGCGTATATTGGTGATCGCGCACTGATCTCCGGTCAGTGCAGTGTATACTTCCGGGACAGTTTCTTCGTATGTCGTCACTGAACGTATCGAAAGTCCGCAGTATTCCGTGGTGATGATAACCTTACACTTTTCTTTGTGGTACGTAAGTTCACAGTCAAGGCCGGATTTGTTTTTCGTTTTCCAGTCGTTCCAGTTTGTAAATGTATCAAGCTTTGTAACAGAAACCTGATTATCAGCAAGTTCGTCTTCTTCCCAGCCTTCACCGTCCAGTCGCAGAACTGTAAGTTCACGGTAATTCTCACCGTCAGGCTTACCGTCGTCTGAAGTGAACAGAAAAGCGAAAGCACAGTGCCATACCAGTCTGGCGGTCGGAAGGCTCATGGTGTGGAAACTTATCTTCATACCGTCTGTTACTTTTATTCCCTCTGAAGAAGCAGCACGCCATCCGTCAACCTGAACATTCGGGATATCTCCGGCAGGAACGTTGATGTAGCTTATCTCTTCAGCAATACGCGGAATATAGCCTTCACCGATCTCCTCATCAGTTTTGTTTACGTCAACGTCTGTTATCGTACAATGTTCTCCGGTGATTGATATATATGCAAATCTTGTACTGTCCTGAAGAGCGAGAATTATCTCATGCGAACGGAAACCGTCTGTCATGCGGATAAGTGCATGATCCTTGAAACGTACAACATCGAGATCAATCGTTACTTCACCGTTTATGAAGGCTTTTGTCTCTTCGGCAGCAGATTTTATATTTTTTGTCTCAGCCTTTACGTTGCGGGCTTCTGATATTTCTATTACGCCGTCAGCACGGATAGCTGCATATTCAAGATAAAAAAGATCGCGCTGTTTATTTTCATCTTCGTATACACGTGCATCGAGAGAATCGAAAATAATGAATGTCGGAATAAACACATCTTCCTTAAATCCGTCATTCATTTTAGTGGTAAGCCGGATATGTGTAAAATTGTTTGTGAGTAGTATTCCGGCTGAAGAAGCTGAACGGTAACGGCTGCATACAAGGGAAGTGTCACCTTCGAGTTCATACGGATCTTCACGTTCCTTCATCTGATATTCCGAGTCAAGATCGATGAAGTGTATCATTATCTTTGCGTATACCGGATCAAACTGCGTACCGATTCCTTTTACAAATTCCTCACGTACTATCTGCTGGGGTATAGGATCGCGGTAGCTTCGTTTTGATGTCATAGCATCGTAGGCATCTGCGACGGCGATTATTCTGGCGAGATCAGGGATATCTTCTCCCTTGAGACCTTCAGGATAGCCGTTTCCGTCATATCTTTCGTGATGATAATTAGCACCTAAGGAAAGGTAAGGTGACTGACTGATGCTTGAAAGGATCTGTTTTCCTATTACCGGATGGGATTTGATGATAGCATATTCCTCGTCAGTGAGTTTTCCTTCCTTGTTGATTATACTGTCATTAATACCTATTTTGCCTACATCGTGAAGCAGAGCAGCGAAGTATATTTCTTCACACTCTTTATCCGTTTTACCGGCGTAATGAGCGATTTTTTCAGAATATTTTGCAACACGACGTGAATGACCGTGGGTGTATTTGTCTTTGGCATCAATAGCGTTCGCAAGTGCAGATGCGGTCTGCTCGAAAAGCAGTTTCATATTCCTGCGTTCTTCACGTTCATGCTCTATTTCACGCATATTGGCCTGTTCAAGCATTTCATTCGTGTCTATAAGCGACATTATATAGGTGATCATAGCCATTCCGACAAGGGACATATTGGTAAATGATATGCCGTAAACAAATATCTGAAGAATAGCTGCGCTGGTCGGAACGATCGAAAATAGCAGGAGAGACAGTCCGAGAAATCTTCCGAGTCTTCTGTAATTTTCTATCACGACTGACAGGTCAATAAGAAGAATGCTTAAAGGAAAAATATATGAAATTATAAATCCGTCTGCTCTCTGGTAGCAGTTAAATTCGTCGAAAGTATAATAAAATCCGGTAAACTGCGAAATAATGAGAAGTGCAAATCCGATAACGGCAATATAGCACGAATGCCGCAGTCGTTTAGGCGGTTTGTCGTATTTATCGGCACATACCAGAATATCGATAAGATAGAGCGTAAATATCATCGGTATGGCAAGGGTGAACAGATATACTGCAAAATTGCTTATTCTGACCATCCAGTATCCGGTTACGTCTGCACATCCGCGATAGAAGTATGCAAACCGGTCAAAAACAAGAAGAAGCATGGAAGACAGCTCGAGAGCAAGCATTATCCATTTTCTTCGTTTTGTAAGTGTTTTAGTTATAAGAACGAAAAATGCAATCATCCCGCATATACTGCTGAGAACAAGCATTATATTCATCTGATAATCTTTTATTAAATCTAAAATGGCCCCCATATTATTCCCTCAATATCATGTTTTACGATGATGAACTGATCTGTCTGATAATCGTTACGAAGTTCGGATGAAGTACATTAATCCTCGCTTTTCAGATCAGTGCCTATATAATTAAAGTATATCACTAATCGCCGGATTTTTCAAGAGTAAAGATATTTGACGAAGTGAGTAAAACAGGGTATAATATTCTTGGAAAATGCCGATATTTTACGGAGGTACCATTTATGGTTTTTAAAAAGATTACTGCGGTATTCATTTCATGTGCTCTTATACTTGTTGCAGCGGTTTCACCTTCTGCATCTTCACTTCAGCATGTCAATGCAGCCTACGAAGGTTCGGAAAATCCATGCAACAGGCAGGATGACATGGAAGTTAAGTATGACGGAAGTCGATGGGTGCAGCCGCCGCAATGGAACTGTCCGACTGTAAATCCGCGTGATTACAAAGGCGGAATAATGATCTTTTCCGACAAGATCGGACTTGAACCTGAAATTGCTTCCGGAAAGGTCCAGAGGTTTTATGTCAGCGTACACGGAGCGACAGAACCTGTAAGCATGATGAAATTCCACATCTTTTATGATACACGGTTGAAAGTTAAGCCGAATTCAGACGGTGAGGTCATGAATGCAGGAAAAGCCGTGAGAGATTTTGATACCGGATCAGCAATGGTCACAGAAGGCGAACTCGCATTCTACGCATATTCGAAAGAAGATATAGAACTGATAAACGGCAGCCTGTTCACCATAGATTTTATAATCCCGGAAAATGCAGACCGCGGCGAGGTTTATCCGATTGGCATTTCATATGTAGATGACGGTGTGGTAAGTGATACATTCATTAATTCTGCAAAGGACGATGCCGGAAAGCTCCAGATGACCTACGTGTTCACCAAAGGGATCTACAACGGATTTATAAAGATGATGGGTGATAAAAGAATAAAAGGCGATGTCAATGAGGATGAAGTGGTAAACACCGCAGACTTCGTTACTCTTGCCCGTATCATTCTCGGTTTCTCTGAAGACAGCGAATTTAAATCTTCAGATTTAAATAAAGACGGTAAAATCGATTCGACCGATCTGCTGGCACTTAAAAAGATACTGATTTCCGGATCATAAATGAAGAGACAGTAGAATTCTGAATACATTAAAATCAGCATATCCTTGTGTAAATATGCGGGTGATATGCCGAACTGTTACTTATACGAAACAAAGAAGGCATCAGAGCTTTTAGATTTGCTCTGATGCCTTTTGACTTTTAATTGTTTGCAGATTTATTTTCACTGCAGAAGCAGACTCTTGATCAAGCACAGATCTGCGATATTTATCTTTCCGTCTTCGTTAAGATCAGCAGCAGTGTTGTCTGTGATTTCGGCATTCGAATCAGCCATCATCCATTTCTGGAAGAGGAGAATATCTGCTGAATTTAGTGATCCGTCGGCGTTGATATCGCCTTTGATTTTTTCCGGTGTAGTGATGACCGGATCGGCAGGTTTGCCGTTAAGATAGTAAGGCGTCCACCCGTTCAGATAAGTATTCACATCAAGTCCATCACCGGAATAACGCACTGTGTTCTGAACACGTCCGGATGTGTTCACCGGATTTCCTCCGGCGGTAGTGCCGAATTCCTTGAAATGTGCGGCAGCAGGATCATTATTGCTCATTTTCGTCCATCCTGCGCCTGTGATGATATTTTCGTACTGAAGTTTTGTATTTACAAAAGCAACATCTGCTTCAGCACCCCATGGTCTGCCGAAATAACCGGAACCGACGTTTTTACCGCCGGCGGCAGTGACGTTACAGTTATAGAAAAGTGTCTTGCCTTTGCTCTTCATAGCGGTGATATATCCGCCCACAGCCTTGTCGGAATATCCGGCAAATTCAAGTTCGCAGTTTTCAAATATCATGTCGCCCTGTCCGAAAATATAGTCCGTGTTGCCGACGATATGGCAGTCACGGAAATATCCTGATGCACTTCCGACATACAGAGTATCCTGACTTCCGAGGAAGGTACATTTGTAGAATTCACTCTGATCTCCCTCGACAGCAATAGCCGCTCCGCGTTCAGTGGATGCTTTGCTGGTGACATCCGCCCACTTTGTTCGCTGGAAGGTTATCGACTGACTGCCGGATACCTCAACGCCGTCTGCTATCTCCTCGTCAGTTACATAGCGGTTAAATGAGTTTTCAAAAGTTATGTACTCAGCACGGAAATAATCTGCATTTCCTTTGAGTGCGGTAGCACTGCCCCAGCGGACAGCTTCGCCCTTGGATGTTTTGTTCCGTGCGTTGTCAGCGTTATAGTATCCGTCGCTGCCCATGCTGTAGTATTTGTATCCGATG
>JBGUVZ010000266.1:0-2122 GCA_045220685.1 Oscillospiraceae bacterium
AGGAACAGAAACAGGAACAGAAACAGAAACTGAAGCCGAAGCCGAAACTGGTACAGAAGCCGGAACAGAAGAAGGTACTGAAACAGCAGAAGAAGCTGAAGAATAAAAGCCAATCTGTTTTAGGCAGAATATTCGGATAATAAAAAAACGGAAGAAAAGCACTAAGCTCTTCTTCCGTTTATTTTTGGGTTAAGTACTGATAAAATCTTTACTGAAATAATTAAGCGAAGAATGATGTCCAGTAATCATTGTCGATCTTGCTGCCAGTTACAACTGCTCTGAGAACGTATGTTGCATCAGTCTGCTTGAATGACTGTCCTGATTCAGTACCGTCAACGTCTGCATTAGCCATTGCCAGTTCAAAAATCTTATCCTGTGATTCGTTCTTAAGTTCTTCACGGATATTGCCCTTTATAAGATTATAAAGAACTTCAGTCTTGTTATTTGAAACTGAGCTTTCAAGGAGATATCTGAGCATGAATGTAGCGTCAGTCTGTGATACCTTTCCGTCAAGGTTGAAGTCGCCCTTGAGAGCGTCTGAAGAAGCTGATGATGAAGGATAGATCATATCTGTGCCTTCGCCGATCTGAACGAGAGCACCTTTGAATGTTGGGTTGATAACGATAGGATTTCTCTTGTCATCGATACGGTTAGCCATAGCACCGTCGTCGCCTACAGCATCGAAAGGAATTGAGTAGTAACCAGCCGGAGCATCATCCTTGGCCTTAAGTGTGATAGTTGAAATAACAACGTCACCCTTGAGATTGTTTGTATCACTGTAAAGTGTAATAACAGTCTTTATTTCCTTACCAACATTTTTCTTGCTGTACTCATTGAGTGTAACAGCTGTATATGCTTCGCTGTCCTCATATTCATCCATATCAGGATCGCCGTTTGCTTTATCTACGATCTCGAAGTAGTTTGTGTTGACATCGAGCCATGCGTTGATAGCATTGAAGCCGTCTGCATTGTCTTTAACTGTTATCTTTACCTTGAAAGTATCGCCGGCTGCGATCTTGTATGTACCTGCATCGATAGTAGGACCCGCGATTCCGTTTTTAGCCTTTGTAGCAGATACAGCCTGTTCAGCAGCTGAAACAGTGATAAATGGTGTTTCCTGTACTGCAGAGAATCCGGCTGCAGATCCGGCGAGCATTGCAAATGCTAAAGCAGTTGCTGCTATTTTTCTGATTTTTCTTGACATTTGTATACAACCTCCATTATTTGTATTTGTGGTTTACTATATATTATACTATAAAAAAACGGAAATGTATAGCTAAATTCTGTGATCAGTTACAAAACGCATAAATATTTGTGCATTATATTTCTAAATCCTGTGTATTGTCAGATGATATAGTGTGATAACGACTAAAATTGTGGGATAATTGCAATCAATCAAACAAGTCGTTGAAATGCATGTCTCACTCTCGGTATCATTCGTCTCTTGCGAGCCGAATAATGCTATTGAAAAATGGCTGCACATTACCATGCGCAGCCATTTGTGAAGCAAGTTCTCAGAAATAGTGAATTGTACATGGTGTGTGGATTAATTGTAAAGAATTTTCAGTTGAATCCGTATCTACTGTATGTTATAATATGACAGGACAATCGTTAATAAATCAGAATTTCAAGAATTCGAGCTGAATAATAGTGATATAACTGAAAGGTATAATATAAATGAAAATACAGGAGTTCAGAGATAAAATAAAAAAATGTCCTAAAGAAGACCTGGAGAAAATTGCGGCAGAACTATATAAAATGCTTCCGAAAAGCAAGAAAGAAGAGATGGCAGATCAGCTGATAGATGACATTGTTGCCGGTAAATCTGTTGTTGTGACTAAAAAGAAGGAAACGATTGTAGATTTTGAGTTGCTAAAAAAGCAGATAGAGCTATTTCTTTCGGATGTTGATAATAATTATTATGTAGCTCCCAACCGCAATGTTCCAAAGTCCGAAAGATCCAAATGGCGTTTTGAAGTTAAAGGTTTCGTAAAGATGATTAATAAAATATCTGTTGACGGCGAAAACGGAACAGAATCAGCACGCTTACTCAGGGAGTTGTATAAAAGGCTGGTTTATGGATGCGGATACTATATTTTTCCTTCTGAAGATCCTTTTCAGG
>JBGUVZ010000267.1:0-3446 GCA_045220685.1 Oscillospiraceae bacterium
AAGGTCTTACGCTGAGCGGTACTTCCTGGAATGCAGGAACTTCTTCCTTTTTCTCTTCCTTTACTTCTTCCTTTACAGGAGCCGCAGGAGTTTCAGGTTCGCTGCTCTTTTCAGGTTCTGCAGTAAATTCAGCAAACTCGTACTTGTTTACCTTTTCTGCTGCAGGAGCTGCTGGTGTTTCCTGAACAGGAGCCTGTTCCTTTACAGGTTCAGGTATTACCGGAGCCGGTGCAGGAGCTGGTGCTACAGGAGCTGCTTCCGGAACAGGAGCAGGTATCTGTGATGCCGCATTGAACTCAGCGTCAGCTTTTCTCTTGTATTCCTCAAAGCTGAACGGTGCCGGATCAGGATCAGAAACAGGTGTTTCCGGAACAGCACTTTCTGATGCTTCAGCTTCGCGTACCGCAGCTTCAACTCTTGCTCTTGCTGCCATAGCGCTCTCAGCTTCAGCAGCTGCCTTTTCAGCCATGAGCTTTCTGTGTTCTTCAGCTCTCTTTTCTTCGTTTCTCTTCTGCTTTCTCTTTTCCTCGATGAAAAGTTCAGCTTCGAGAAGATCGTCATCGTATCTGAGCTTCTTTGATCTGATAGCTGCGATTGAAAGGATTATAAGAAGGAATGCAGGGAGAACCATGAGTGCGATTACGCCCTTGAATTCCGTTGAAAATGCAAGTATCTCACCGATGAGGTCATCCTTGTTGTAAACTGTTCCGTAGATTTTTGATGCAGGAACTGAGTAAACCGTATCAAGTGAAGCCATAAGGTCTGATCTGAGGTTGTAGGAAAGTGAACCGTTCTCGTTCTGAGTGATCGATTCAAGGCTTAAGATCCTCTTTCCTTCATCCCCTGTTGAACAGAGAACATATGTATTTTCCACCGGCTTTTCAGTGTGATCGATGAAACAGAGTGAATTCTCTGCGATATTCTTAGCATCGGTAGAACGATTTATGAAAAAAGTCATATGATAATCAAGAAAATCGATCCTTGGTGCGCTGTCCTTATTACGGAAAACAAGGTTAGCTCCTACGGAAACGACGAGAACAAGGAACAGAACAAACGAAAGCAGTCCCCTGATAAAACCTAAAAAAACAGAGCCGAAACTTCTTCTTCTAGCCATGATTTTCTTCCTTTCATTTTGCTTATTAATTTACTATTAAAGAGTATTTTCTCTCATATTAAGAGTATTGTCTCTCATACTTCTCATGCACGTCAGGGCATAGAAACCCCGTCATAAAAACGTATATTCATAATTATATCATACATCTTTTTAAAAAACAATTTCAAAAACCAAAAAATATTTTTTTTTCTGTAATTTTATTAATTGTGTCAAAACCGCTTGACGATTACAGCTCTTTATGGTACAATATCAATTGTGATTTTTTTATTTGCTGGTGTAGCACAGTCGGTAGTGCAGCTCATTTGCTGAACAAGCGAGCGCTGCCAGCGGCAGATGAAGCGAGTTTGTGAAGGGCAGAAATAACGAGTAATGCAAGGCGAACGCCGCAGCAGTACGACTATATTTCTGATCGTATATGAGCAGGTCGCACGATTCAACTTTACAATTTAATAATATGCTGGTGTAGCACAGTCGGTAGTGCAGCTCATTCGTAATGAGCAGGTCGCAGGTTCGAATCCCGTCACCAGCTCCATAAACACAAATAACTACGTAGTTTGATAACTGCGTAGTTATTTTTTTGACTTTATTATTGCGTTTCATTTAAACAAGACTCACGCCTATAAATGGTGAGCTGCCTTCGGCAGCTATTTGATAGTATCAGGCAGCACAGATGCCTGATACCTTTCATATGCTGAAAACACATAAAAAGTGCAGCGGCCCAAAAGCCACTGCACTTTCTGTTTTTAAAAAGAAAATTATTACTGAACAACCGAATTAACAAGTAACTGATCAACGAGGCTTAAATCTTCACTTGTGTCATCAGATAATGTATTATCATCTTCCGTGAATGCAGATATGTCATCTGTAAGAATTATTGCCTGATCAAAGACTTCTTCTGCGTCTTCAGAAATATCCGCTTCATCTGTAATTATGAGTTCTGATGAATCTGCATCAGTCAATTCTTCAGATTCTTCATCTGTAAACTGACTTTCTGATATCTCTGCATTTTCTGCAACCAGTGTATCAGTTTCATCGGCTGGAACTTCTTCAGGAATGAGTTCTTCTGTGGCTGGTTCTTCCTTTATTTCAGGCTGCTTTGTAAGTACAAGTTCCCATGTGTTCTTATCCACATAGCCTTCTGCACCATCGACAAATCTGAATGTATATAAAGCCTGTCCCCACTTAAAACTGCTTACCGTAAGAACATCTTCTGTATCATTTACCGAGATAAGAAGATTTGAACCCCACTGGTCTGATACAGTGATCTCGTCTGAATTAATATCCTTAAGGTCAACAAAGCTGTGGTCACTGCCCCATTCATTGATCGTATCTTCGCCGTAGCCCTTGCCGAAGATGTATGTATCTTCTCCGCCGAAACCGTTAAGGCTGTCATTTCCGAGTCCACCGTCGATGATGTCGTTTCCTTCAGTACCATTGAGGTAATTGTCTTCATCATTTCCTGTTATAAGGCTTTTATGTACCGGCATATCATGCTGACCGATGACTGTACCGTTTTCAAATTCAAAATTAAAGTCACGGTTGCTGTTGAAGTCAAAGAATCTCTTTATAGTAAGTGTATCTTCGGAATTAGCGAATCCGATAATAAGATCATTATCAGCAGTTCTTGTGTTTATCATCTGACCGGATGAATAACCATAGATCAGAACCGTATTGTTTCCGGAAGATTCGCTGATAGTATCATGACCGTAGCTGCGTCTGAAAATATATGAGTCATCGCCGTGATCGCCCTGAAGGTAATCGTCACCTTCGCCACCGTCAAGAACATCGTCTCCTCCGCCGCCGTAAAGTTCATCATTATCAGCGCCGCCGTTAAGATAACTTCCGTTGTCACCGCAGTAAAGCTTGTCATTTCCATCTTCGCCAAAGAGAACATTTACGCCGTTTCTTCCATGAAGGGTATCATTACCTGCTCCGCCGTACATGAAGTCCATGTTTTCTCCGCCAAGCATTGTGTCTTCGCCGGAACCACCGTAGAAGATGTTGAAACCGTCGCCAAGTTCCAGTTCTCCGCCTTCTTCAGAAGCGGTAATTTCTTCACATGAATCTCCGCCGCCAAGTACCTGCGAACTGCCTTCTGAAATAAAGTTATAATTCAAAGGATGTTTAAGCAAATCCGGTAAAGAAATAGAATCATCAGAAATCTGACTTACTAATTTAATACCTTCCTTTGCGGATACAGATATATCGTAGTATCCCATCGAATTAGAATCATAAAATACTATTTCATTACTGCCTTCTTCATCATATACAACATCATTTCCGTGCAGCATTCCAAAATAATATGTATCATCTCCGTTTCCGCCGTATAAAT
>JBGUVZ010000268.1:0-2521 GCA_045220685.1 Oscillospiraceae bacterium
CATGATGAAAGCTTTCAGCGGCATTTTCATTTCCTTTGCGAAAAGCTTGGAAAGGTAGCTGGGATTTAATTTTTCATGTTCAGCTGCCATTTCAAGAGTCAGATGTTCGCCGAGATTTTTATATATGAAATCCACAGTCCTGCGTACATGCAGGGAAACACTTCCGGATTTCGTTATTTCACGCATCCTTGTGGCGAAGTCAATCATCATTTCTCCGGTAAGGTCGATTATCTCCTCCGGTTTTCTGCACTTGTCGCATCTTCTTATATATATGTCACTCAAGGTATATGCAATATCGTGGTTCATTCCGCCGTCTATGCAGATCCTTGCGATTATCCCTGTGCCGGTCACAAAATGGTACTGATTATTCCGCAAAAGATCATCGGACAGCATCCCCTTGCCGTCATAATAGTGGTCTTTTATATATTCGTAGTTTTCCTTTACTTTCTCGACATTGCCGTTTTTTATGTCATCGTATCTGGAAAACTCGCTTTTGATCTCAGTACGTTTGAAATCTTCTTCCAGCTGAACGAAAAGCCTGTAATTGAGTTCCTTGTTTGTATTCATGATCTGTCACCCCATCAGCAGATTCAAAAATCTTTTTGCGTACACTATAACAATACCATATTTTCGATAAAAAAACAATAGATTTGATAGAACCGGACAGGCCTTCCGGGTATAATAACAGTAGTTTAAAGATAAGAAAACAAGGGGAGTCCGCACAGTAAAAATCCTGCCTGCGGCTTCGTATCTGATCACCTGATCAGCCGGTTTAATCTTTATCTTTGCAAGCTAAAAATACAGGAGGGATCGGCATGAACTCAACAACAGATTTCACAAAAGGCAGTATAAGCAAAGTCATACTTAAGTTTTACTTTCCGATGCTTGCGACTGCCATGCTCCAGCAGTTTTACACTTTTGCTGATACCATGATAGTAGGCAGAGGACTCGGCGACAACGCTCTTGCAGCAGTAGGCAACATGTCTTCACTCTGCTTCCTTATCGTAGGATTTTCAATGGGACTGGCAAACGGCTTTTCAGTTCTCATTGCACAGAGGTTCGGTGAAAAGAATTATTCAATGCTTCGCCGGACATTATTTTCGATGGTTATCCTCTCGTTCGGAATGACCGTACTTCTTACAGTACTGAGCACGACGTTTTTGAAGAAAACACTCATTCTTCTTCAGACCGACGAGATAATTTTAAATGACAGTCTGCTTTACGGATATATAATCTTCGGCGGACTTTTAGCTTCCATAACATATAACGTAAGCGCAGGTATTCTCCGTTCTCTCGGAGACAGCCGCACACCGCTTACAGCGATAATCCTTTCATCAGTAATAAACATAATACTCGACTGCTTCCTTATCTTCGTACTTCGTACAGGAGTGGGAGGAGCGGCAGTGGCTACAATTCTTTCACAGGTGATCTCAGCTGCAGTCTGCATCAGAAAGCTTGTAAGCATAGACTTTTTAAAGATGGAAAAGGAAGAGAGAACGTTTGATCCGGCTCTCAGCCTTAAGCTTCTTAAAAACGGTGTTCCTATGGCACTTATGAATTCCATTACAGCTGTAGGATGCATGGTAGTGCAGTACTTCGTAAACGGTCTCGGAGTAGCGTTTACCTCAGCGTATTCAGCATGCAGCAGATACATCAACCTCTTCATGCAGCCGGCATGCACAGCAGGCTATACCATCTCAGCATTCACAGGCCAGAACTACGGAGCAAAAGAGTTTGACCGTATAAAGGGCGGACTTCGTGTATGCGTTGCTATCGCAGGCATTTCATATCTTATCTTCGGATCACTTATGTTCTTTATGCCAGTAAGACTTGCTTCGATCCTTCTTTCAGGTGATGAACAGATCTCATATGCTTCACAGTTCCTGCCGGTATGCGGCATCATGCTTTTCGCAGTTGACATGCTTTTCGTTTATCGAAGTGCAGTGCAGAGCATGGGATTTCCGCTTGTACCGATGATCTCCGGTATAGTTGAAATGGTTCTGAGAATAGGTGCTATTTCGATACTTATCGGAAGTCTTGGATTCCGTGCAACAGCTTTTGCTGAAATATGTGCATGGACCGGAGCCCTTTTACTCAACCTTACAGCTTTCTATGCAATATTCTCAAGAGAACGCAGAAATGCTGTTGTACACAGCACAGGCAAACATCATACCCGCAGATACAAAACTGCCTGTTAATTAACGCGTCAGCGTTTATTTCGAAAAATGATATTCAGATATTCAGAAACCACTTAAGATAAATACTATCACCCCTAACTGCAGAACGCCGTACCGGAACCCTTTAAGGAAACCGGTACGGCGTTTTGCTTTATACTGTAAGATTTTTCAGCCATCGTTCTTTTTTGAGCCAAAAATGGAAAACGATGATTTTAATAAAGTCAATGAGTTTTACACCAAGGTAGAGGAATACCGGACCAAGATCGGTGCAGAATCCAATGATGAAAACAAGCGGGATCATGACGAAAATAGTTATGAGCGAGTCTGCAATGGCACCCATTTTT
>JBGUVZ010000269.1:0-4871 GCA_045220685.1 Oscillospiraceae bacterium
CTCCTTAAAGTAATGGCATTTCAGATAGGCAGTCTGGTAGGCAAGATAAGCGTAGGCTGCCGCATGAGATTTATTGAAGGCGTATGAAGCAAAGGCAGACATTCGTTCAAATATCGCCTCTGCCACTTTTTCAGGAACACCGGAAGCAACCGCTCCTCGGCACGGTGTTCCGTCACTGCCGTCACTACCGTAAATAAATCTGCGTCTTTCGTTTTCCATTACGTCGTGCTTTTTCTTCGCCATTGCACGGCGCACCATATCAGCTCCGCCGTAGGTATATCCCGCAAGTCTGCGAAAGATTTCCATTACCTGTTCCTGATAAACAATGCATCCGTAGGTAACTGAAAGGATATCTTCAAGTTCCGGGCAGTCGTACTTTATCTCCTCAGGATGATTCTTGTTGTGCAGATATACCGGAATAGACTCCATCGGTCCCGGTCTGTATAAGGCAATAGCAGCGGTAAGATCTTCAATGCTTGCAGGTTTGAGTTTCATTATCAAAGCACGCATGCCGCGGCTTTCAAACTGGAACACTGCCGACGTGCTGCCTTCGGACATCATTTTAAAAACTTCCGCATCATCCGTCGGAATGCTGTTCATATCCGGTTTATCTTCGCCTATTCTTTTAAGACAGTTTTCGATTATTGTAAGGTTGCGGAGTCCGAGAAAGTCTATTTTAAGAATGCCGAGACTCTCAAGGACTGACATCGGATACTGGGTCGTGACAACGTCATGGCTTATGCGAAGCGGAACTGAATCGCTGACCGGTCCGTTTGCAAGAACCACTCCGGCTGCATGAACAGATGTGTTTCGGGGCATACCTTCAAGCTTCATTGCCATGTCAAGAAGGCGGCGCACTTCAGGTTCGGTACTGTACAGTCTTTTCAGTTTCTCTTCCTTTTCCAGTGCCTTTGCGATAGTCATGTTGAGTTCCGGCGAGATAAGCTTGGCTGTGGCGTCGCATACTCCATAGGAAATGCCCATCGCTCTGCCGGCATCACGGACTGCACTTCTGGCAAGAAGCGTATCGAATGTGATTATCTGTGCCACACGGTCTCTGCCGTATTTTGATGCCACGTAATCAATGACTTCTCCCCTTCTGTCAACACAGAAGTCGATATCGAAGTCCGGCATGCTTACTCGTTCAGGATTAAGGAAACGTTCAAAGATGAGATTATATCTGATAGGGTCAATTGCTGTTATACCGATGCAGTAGGCGCACAGACTTCCTGCGCCTGAGCCTCTTCCCGGTCCGACCGGTATACCGTTTCTTCGCGCGTAGTCAATAAAATCCCAGACGATGAGATAATAATCGACGTAACCCATTTTTGAAATAACGCTTATCTCGTATTCCATTCGTTCGGTTATTTCCTTAGCAGGGTTTTCTCCGTATTTTTCATGAAGACCTTTTTCACAGAGTTCCTTAAAGAATGTCACCCTGTCTCTGCCATCCTCCATAGGATATTCAGGAAGGCTCGCCAGACCGAATTCTATTTCCACATTACATCTGTCAGCTATTTCGGAAGTTAGGGTTACAGCCTCCGGCATATTTTTAAAAAGGCTCCGCATCTCTTCTTCACTTTTCATGTAGAATTCATCTGTCGGGAATTCCATTGAAGGATCATCGACTGTACTGCCGGTCTGGATGCACAGCATGACCTTCTGCATTTCTGCATCTTCCTTCGAAATATAGTGAACGTCATTGGTAGCCACAAGCGGTATCCCTGTTTCGGATGAAAGTCTTGCAAGAAGAGGGATTATCTTTTTCTGCTCGGGAATACCGTGATCCTGAACTTCGAGAAAATAATTATTCTCTCCAAAGATGTCCTTATACTTAAGCGCAGTCTTCTTTGCGTTCTCATAGTTGCCTGAAATAAGTTCCGAAGCGACTTCGCCGGCAAGACATGCGGACAGACAAATAAGACCTTCGTGATATTTTTCAAGAAGGTCGGTGTCCACCCTCGGCTTGTTGTAAAAACCGGTGATAAAACTTTCGGAAACAAGCTTTATAAGGTTGTGGTAACCTGTATTGTTTTCGCAGAGAAGCACAAGATGATACGGCTTCGAATCAAGATTATGTACCTTGTCAAACCTTGTTCTCGGAGCCACGTAAACTTCGCAGCCGATTATCGGTTTTATTCCGGCTTTTTTAGCCTCGTTGTAAAAATCCACTGTGCCGTACATGACACCGTGGTCAGTAACAGCAACGGCCTTCTGACCGAGTTCTGCTGCACGACTTACTGTTTCCTTAAGTCTGCAGGCACCGTCAAGAAGGCTGTACATGCTGTGAAGATGAAGATGAACGAAATTACTCATTGTTCTCTTTCCTTATCTGGTCTGCTATCTGCTTGATGCGTTTAAGACGATGATTTACCCCTGATCTTCCGATAGGAGGATCAAGTATCTCGCCGAGATCGTTGAGGCTGAATTCCGGATTTTCAAGTCTGGCCTCTGCTATCTCACGGAGAGTATCCGGCAGATTTTCAAGACCCATATTGCTCTCGATAAGTCTTATATCCTGAAGCTGGCTTACTGAGGCTGCGCTGGTTTTATTGAGATTAGCCATGTCGCAGTTGCGGACACGGTTGACCCTGTTGCGCATGTCCTTGAGTATCTTGATATTCATGATCTCCAGAGTGGAATTCTGTGCTCCCATAAAAGTGAGTATCTCCTCGATGTTCTCACTTTCCTTGATGTAAAGGATGTTGTTGTTCTTGCGTACAACGGTCTTCGCCTTAAGATCAAATGAACCGAGTATCCTGTTAAGATCCTCGCAGAGCTTGTCACTGTTTATAACGAATTCCAGATGATAGCCGCTTTCCGGATTATTCACGCTTCCGCAGCTCAGGAATACGCCGGCAAGAAAATTGGCTATGCTGTTGTTGTCTATATTTTTCAGATCAATCTCACGGTCATCGGGATCGATTCTGAATCTGTCTGTAACGGTCTTAACATATTCGTCGCCTGTAATATTAAAAGAATACAAGGATGTGCCCTTTTTTCGTTCGATCACATCCTCGTTTATTTTAACTGAATTTTTAAATATTTCTGATACCAGTGACTTGAACATATCTGCAACCTGACGGTTTTCCGACTGAAAGCAGATCTCGTCATGTGTGATACGGTTGCAGAAAAGTATAAGTCCGTAAAGGCAGGCGAATTTTTTATCCTTGTCAGTAACGGCGGAAATGATCTCCGACTTTACTTCGTTTGAAAATGACAAAGCGGTTCTCCTCCTTTGTCCTATGATTTTGTATTATGATTTTGTAATGTCCCTGTGAGTCTTTACAACGTCATATCCGAGGCTTTCAAGATAAGCTGCAGTAAGCTCAGTAAAAGTAACTGAACGGTGCTTGCCGCCGGTACATCCGAAAGCGATTACGAGCTGGCTCTTGCCTTCCCTTATGTACATCGGTACAAGGAATCCGATAAGGTCTTCAAGTTTGCGGAGCAGTTCCTTGGACTGCTCAAATCCCATAACGTAGTCCCTTACCTCCTCGTCACGTCCGGTAAGCTGTTTGAGTTCCGGAATATAGAAAGGATTCGGCAGGCAGCGCACGTCAAACACAAGATCGGCTTCTGCTGATGATCCGTACTTGAAGCCGAAGGACATGACCTTAACGAGTATGGAATCACTTGATTTTTTAAGGAAAAGATTAACGATGGATTCCTTGAGCTGCGAGCTCTTGAGATATGAAGTGTCAATGTAGTAATCGGCAACCTCACGCAGGCAGTCAAGTTTTGTGCGTTCGTACGCCACTGCTTTTTCAAGGCTTCCGTCAAAATCGTTTCCGAGCGGATGCTTTCTTCTTGTTTCCTTGTAGCGCTTTATAATAACGTCGTTGCTTGATTCGAGATAAAGTACTTTAACGTCAAAATGTTCTTCCTTCATCTCTTCAATTGAACGTATAACTTCCTTTGAGAACATTTCACCGGAACGGATGTCTACGGCAAGAGCGACCTTGCTCATATTACCGTCACGGCAGATCTCAACAAATTTTGAAATAAGCTGCGGAGGCAGGTTATCGATACAATAGAAACCAATGTCCTCGAGGACATTCATCGCACAGGATTTTCCCGAGCCGGAAAGCCCTGTCACTATCACAAACTGCATTAAAGAATAGGCCTCCTATTTGAGTATCTCAGGCTCAAGTTCAAGTTCGTAGCCTGTATCTGTTTTAACTTTTTCGCGTACATGTTCAACAAGGCTCATAAGATCATCATAGGTAGCATTGCCCTTGTTGATAACAAATCCGCTGTGCTTTTCGCTGACCTGAGCATCGCCGACAGAGAATCCTTTAAGTCCGCACTGTTCAATAAGTGCAGCTGCAAAGACATTGTCCTTCGGTCTCTTGAAGGTACTTCCGGCACTCGGGAAGTTAAGCGGCTGTTTTTCACGGCGCTTGGTGATAAGCTCTTCCATCTTCTGTTCAATTTCATTTACTGAACCCTTGAGGAGCTTTACCCTTACCCTGAGAATTATTCTGCCTGAACCCATAAACGCACTGTGGCGGTAGGAAAGATCCATGCACTCTGATGAGATAGTTCTTACTTCACCGTCAGTGTCAAGATAGTCAGCTGAAACGACTACATCTGACATCTGGCCGCCGTATGCACCTGCGTTCATGTAAAGGGCACCGCCGACTGTACCAGGAATACCGTAGGCAAATTCAAGACCTGTATATCCTTCATTTCTTGCAGTTACACAAAGGCGCGTAAGCATAAGGCCTGATTCGCATTCTATAACGCCGTCCTTTATGTAGTTTATCTTTGAAAAGTCATTTCCAATAATTATAACAACGCCATCGAAAAATTTATCTTCAGCAATAATGTTGCTTCCGTTTCCGAGAACGGCAAATTTAACTTTATTT
>JBGUVZ010000270.1:0-2543 GCA_045220685.1 Oscillospiraceae bacterium
AAGTTTCTTTACGATGGGAAGCTACACGACAGGCGCATTGCTCCGCAGTGAAGGTTCAGTCAAATATTCAATGACGGGAATGATCGCCGGAACCATCATGAACATAATCCTTGATCCGCTGCTTATTTTTGCACTGAATATGCAGATACGCGGTGCAGCAGTCGCTACCATCATAAGCAATGTCGCCGGATTCGGTGTTTCAGTTCTCTACTACATAAAAGGCAAAACTCTGCTGAAGCCTTCCCTTTCACAGATAAAACCAACGAAGGAAATTCTCCGCGAAATCTACTGGGTCGGCGTTCCGGCATCACTGGAAACGCTTCTGACATCTGCGGCGTATACGGTAAACAACAACCTCGCCGTAAGCTACAGTGAACTGACAGTCACCGCAACCGGAATTGCCCAGAAGGTTCTTTCACTCGGTAATTACGTCTATCAGGGATTTGCATCCGGCACGCAGCCAATCATGGGTTACAATTACGGTGCCGGCAATTCGGACAGAATGAAGAAGGTGCTGAAAGCAGGTGTCATGACCGTAACCGGAACTGAACTATTCCTCATGCTGCTCTACTGCATCTCAGCCCCGTTCCTCATCGGAATATTCACCGACTCGGAAGAAGTAATAAACACCGGTGCTCATGTACTGCGATGCATGATGTTCATCCTGCCGTTCGTCGGTACAGTATCCATGTGCCGCATGTCATTTCAGGCGATGGGCAAACCGCAGTACGCTTTCGGTATCACACTCATCCGCCAGCTAATACTCTACATCCCGCTCCTGCTTCTTTTAAACAGGATATTCGGATTTAACGGTATGCTGTGGGCACAGCCTGTGACCGAAGCTATCATGATGGCAGTGTCGCTGATACTTCTTACAGGTGTTATCGGGAAAATGAAAAAGTGATTCACTCAAAAATTAACGAGTATTATTAAATTTATCAGTACATGCAAAGGGTGCATAGCCGTCTGGTTATGCAC
This sequence comes from Oscillospiraceae bacterium, assembly GCA_045220685.1. GTDB lineage: Bacteria > Bacillota > Clostridia > Oscillospirales > Ruminococcaceae > HUN007. The sequence continues at coordinate 979 of JBGUVZ010000270.1, forward strand.
CCTTTTTAACATTACGCCTGAAGATCCCTGATATAATATAAATCGGATCAGTCTGCACCCAGAAGACCGATATACTCCACTTCTCTCAGATGTTTTTCATAATAATCATAAAGCGGCTTAAGTTCATCTTCATCTTCCACAACATACATACTTGAAGCTGAACCTGCCATGTTGTTGCCGATGGCAATGAATTTTCTGTTTTTCAGAAATGTCAGCATTCTTCCGCCACCAGGAGAAGATTGCTTTTCAAGCGGAGAAAAATACAGTGAAAATGCTCTGCATTCATAATCTGTATCAAACTGCTGTCCGAATCCATGCATCACATACAGTTCATGATTCTTTAAATAATTATAGATGATATCCTTAAGCTCATCGCTTAATTCTTCATATGAAGCATCTCCGAAAACATCTATTCCGGTAAGGGAATAATCACAAAAACGCAGTTTGTCATCGCATTCAAATTTACTTTCATCCGTGATCATATCAAAGTCTTCTTTTGATGTTATGAACTGCTCTCTTGGATCAACTGTGTACACAAAGATTTCGAAGCAATTGGAAATAACAGACGACCGGAAACATTTATCTTCTTTTCCGGGCTCACTGATTATTATACAGCAGTACTCTTTCCTGTATGAATTATCAAACACTTCATAATCTGCCACTGTGATCTTCTGAAGTTCATTACCATCATTTATGGTCACAGTATAAAGGATCCTGTAATCATCAGGTATGTCATCTTCATGCAGATAATAATGCTTACCTTCTGTTTCTGATTTCACACAGTCAATAAACTTTTCTTTAAGTTAGTAATCAAGATCTAATACTGCATCAATTCGTTTCGAATGCTCTTCATACGTAAATGTATATTTATCATTCAGTGCATATTTTCTTATACTGCTGAAATCGGGAGTAATTTCCGTTGTCGATTCCGTATTTACCAAATCACTGACCGGAATATCAGATACATTTGTTACGGATACAGTTTCTTCCTGATACGATGAAACTGATGAAGTTAAAAATGTACAGGATGTCGCTGTTCCTGTCGGTTCAAAGGCTGTCGAAACGGTGACTGATGTCTCAGCCTCCGCTGATTCTGAAACTGCAGCGGATTCTGTATCTGTTATTTCTGTCAAATGATCCCCGTCAGTTTTTCCAGTGCTGCATCCATGAAGACTGAACACTGCAGATGCAGTCATAAGAACTGCAAACAAATAAGAAAATGATGAGAAAGAACCACGTTTTATCCTTTCAGTTCTCTCTGAATTTGTACTAACATATTTTTTCACTGTATCACCTCCGTTCAGTCAGATATGACGCTCTCATACTGCGAAGCTAAATCATACAACGCATCAAGCTGTTCCGCATCAGCAAGCTTGTAAACATGCTCACCATTTTCATCAGCAAACTTTACAAATTTTCTGTTTCTGTAGAAAGAAATAACAAGTTTCTCTTTATCCGGTACATAAATACAGAATTTCATATCCTGACTGAAAAGCTTTGCAATATCAGTATTTACTTCGGCAAGATCGTGAGATTTAAAGTAATTGTTTAAAATATCCGTTTCA
>JBGUVZ010000271.1:0-4499 GCA_045220685.1 Oscillospiraceae bacterium
ATTAAAGTATTAGCGAAGTTATGACTTCTTTTTAATTATTCAGCGAAAGGATGATCTAATGAACGTATCAGTACTTTCAAGAGATGATATTTATAAACTCACTTACAATGGAGGATTTCCTGAAAATACGGCAGTTGTCAGCTTTTATGATCCGCCGGAAGGACATTCTGCCGGTTATCAGCCGGTTTCTTATGATGGACTGACGGATGATGTTTACTATGTTTGCATTCCGGATATCGACTGGGATGCTTTTGAGAATGACCTGGAAGGAATAAAAACTTTTTTCCCGCAGGCAGGGGAGGCAGCGGAATTTATCCTTAAAGCACATGATGAAGGCAGGGATATCATATGTCAGTGTGATTTCGGTCAGAGTCGCAGTGCAGGATGTGCGATGGCTATTCTTGAATACTTCGAAGGTAACGGAAAAAAGATCTTTGAAGACAAAAGATATTATCCCAACCAGCTTGTATTCGGAAAGATCCTTTCAGCGCTAAAACAAAAAAAGAAAGATGTCGCAGCTTTTTCTCCGTGAAAAATCGGTTGACTGTGATATACTAATAACACGATATGAAACAGAGATACGGTGCTTACAGCAGATTCTTATTTCAAGCTCATGAAATAAACGGCACCGTGAAAAAAGTACGGTGCTAACAGCAGTTTCATTTTCATTTGAAGAAAAGAACGGCACCGTGAATAAAAAAATATACGGTGCATGCAGCAGTTTCTAATTTCAGTGATCTTTATGAAATAAACGGCACCGTGAAAAATGTACGGTGCTAACAGCAGTTTTCATTTTCCTCTGAAGAAAAGCACCGTGAAAAAATATACGGTGCTTACAGCAGTTCCTTATTTCAATCAAGATGAAATGATCGGCACCGTGAAACCTACGGTACATACAGCAGTTTCTCATTTTTCTGATGAATGATTGTCCAAAGGACAGGTACCGTGTAATTCTAAAAAAGACACATCAGGATAACAGTATTTATACAATTCAGGAGGTAACAACGATGAAAATAACATCAGTACAGGCAGCAAAGATGCTCCGCCAGCTTAACGACGAACTTCGTACTTTACAGGTACGTGAACAGAATTCCAGAAGCTTTATTGCAGCACTTCAGGAAGATCCTGAATCAGTACGTCCGGAATATGACTACGCTGAAATGCAGAAAGCACAGGCAGAGATCGAAATAAAGATCCGCAAGCTTAAGCACGCTGTAAATGTATTCAATACAACAACAGTTATCCCTGAGTTTGGTATCACCATCGATGAGATGCTTGTATATCTTCCTCAGCTTAACGCGCAGTGCAGCAAGCTTTCATCAATGAAGGATGCTCTTCCAAAGGTACGAGAGAAAGGTAATTATGGTCAGAGTTCCAATATCATTGATTATCGCTATGCAAACTATGACATCGAGCAGGTAAACAGGGATTACACTGAAATGTCAGCAAAGCTTGCAAAGGCGCAGACAGCACTCGACTTGATCAACAACACTACAGAAATGGAGATCGATATCTGATCTCATTTCTGAGTGATTTTCCGTTTACAGTTTTGCAATCGTTTTATTATGAAAACAAATAAGTTTGTGTTCATCGTAAAGGTTTTCTGTTATTGCTTATTTTTATTCGGATATTGCTATTGTTTATTGTTATTGTTTAAAGCCGAGAAGCTTTTTAATTGATAACTGCGAAACTGTAATGAAAACTTTACCCCCCGGCAGCTGAAGTTCGGTTTCAGGCTGCCGGATTTTTTTGCCTGATATTGAATACAAATTTGTTATTCAAAAAATTTGTATTGAGTGGTAAATCTGTAAAAGTACAATATTGATAACATATAAAAAATATGATATACTTAAGTTACAGATAATGGCTATGAGCCTGAAAAATATAAAACAAAAGAAAAAGACAAGAGAAAAGAGGAAAACAAAATGAAAATGAAATACAATCCGGAAGAAAAGTATTTTCCGCTCACTTATGCCAACATTGATCCGAGCTGGACAAAGGCGAAAATCATATCTATAGTACTGGCGCTGATTGCTATGTCAGTAGCTGCGATTTTATTAATTCTTGAAATTGACAGATGTATTGCGATAGCTTTCGGTGGTTTTGGGTTCATGATGTTTGGTGTTTATACTATAAAGAGCACTGTTTGTGATTATCCTGAGGAACGTTTTAACAGCGCAGGTTTGTTCATTATGGGGGCATTGGTACTGGCTGTCAGTCTGTTCATATGGTTTACAAACAGATTTAATATCTTTCCGCATGAAGACGAGGGATATTTAAAAGCCGTATTTACTTCAATTTTTTTCTTTGCGGGTGGTTCGTATGGACTCATTTATGAAAAGATTATTTCAGAACTTAAAAAGAATCGCTGTACGGAATGTGTTACAGCGACATGTATAGATGTTGCTTGCACCAGTTCAGGCAGAAGCAGGATGTACGTTCATGTATGGGAGTACTTTACCGGAAGTTTTACTTATACTACTCCTGAAAGCAGAATGTACATGTCAAAGAAAAATCATATCGGAGATATCCGTGATATCTACGTAAATCCGGATGATCCGGAAGATATTTATGTAAATAGATTTCACAGAAGAAATATCGTCTACATATTTTTTACGGTGCTTGGAGCATTTATGACAGCGGTTTGTTTTACTGTTCATTAAATACAATAATATGCCGCAGGCATACCGAATAAAATGAGAAAGCGGAGCCGCGGCTCCGCTTTAAATTTTCATGCGCCTTTGTCGTATAGTTCAGACTTTCATTGAATCTAATAATTAAACTTCATCACTGCTAAAAAAGGTCCTTTCGTAAAGATCCATTCTTTCCTGATATGCTTCATCCTGTATTGGCAGTGTTATCTCATAGAAGTGCATTATTTCTCTGAAGTACTCTTTGAGAGGCAGTGTATCACCGGAATGTTTTCCGCCTGGAACAATGCGAAATCGATCATTGCTCGTCAGATACTGTGTAAAATCATGCGTATCAATAACTTCATCGTCAGAGCCGATTATACAGCTGATGTTTATTCGCTTATGAGAAAAAACGAAATCAGTCATATCACCGAATCGCCTCATTTCCATACAGAACCAACTGTGATATCCAAGCTGAGGAAGAGTACGAAATGGCATAAGCATTGGATTAACAAGTATTGCGGGAATATGGTGTTTTGCGGATATATATGCAGCGTAGAAACCACCGAGACCAGTACCGATAACTATATCAATATCATTTTCTTCAAGATATTTTTTTGTTATATAACAATCTGCACGATAATGGGATCCAAGATCGAGGTCAGGGGAAATTATTTTGTATCCGGATTCTATGTTTCCAAGGTCAAGCAACGCTTTATAAGCTGCATTTTCCGGCTCCTCTTTGAAATCATGAAGATTAAGAATATTCAGAGTGAATTTTTCCGCATGATCAGTTTTACGTTCTGATCTGTATGGTACTTTTATGATACATTCAAGTTCACTGATATCAGGGTCATTTATTAGGTAACTGTATAAACAACTGTATGTTCCGCCATATTCTCCGTTAGCGTGGCGAATAATAAGAATATCATCAGGTTCGAAGAATATGTATTTATAATCATCATCTTCTTCAATTGCTTCCTTATCCATCTCTTCATCAATATCGAATTCTTTGCCTTTCTGAAGGGTTAATTCGAGTTCAGGAATGTGTATTTCGTAGTCAAATGCGTATGTATCATAACCCCATTTAAACATCGGAGGAGTTCTGTAAAGTTCATAGTTGTCGTGGAGTGATCCTGCTACCTGCATGATTTTTTCTTCGAGTTCACGAATAGTACATCTGTATTCCGGAAAATTAGTATTTGGGTTCTCTATGATACATTCCAGATTATCATCGTTTGTTTCAAAGTCATCATTTTTTGATAGTCTTTTAGCGATGTCATAAATATTGCCGCGTGACAGGAAATCAGGTGTGTCTGTTCCGTCCGAGTAAAAGTGTATCAGATTATCCGGAAAAAGCTGAACTTCACGAATATCTTTTCTTTCACGTCCGATGCGGAAATATCCTTTAAGCGCTGGAATGATAATCCGAAAATCATATTCGAAAATTCTTCCTGCTGTATAAAGAGTATGTAATTCATGTCTCATAATATCGAGTTCTTCTTCAGGACATGGCGGAAGATTGTAGTATTCCTCGTCTTTAAAAATGGATTTGAATTCATCCGGCTCCAGAACGATACACACTGTATCTTCCGGTTTTACACCCGTCAGTTTCCAGATGTCTTCGTTCGTCTTAATATCACCGAGTTTGCATCTAATACTCATGTTCTTACCTCCGTATATTGTCAGTTGCGGTTCGATTGTTTTCGTACTTTGATTATAACATGAGAAGTTTTGAAAATTCGAAGATATTTTATTTTTTCGATAGTATGCTGCAGGCATACCCAATAAAAGGAGAAATCGGAGCCGATGCTCCGATTTAATTAAAAATCTTCATATTATTACGGTGTTTTTCTTGTGTGAAAA
>JBGUVZ010000272.1:0-3465 GCA_045220685.1 Oscillospiraceae bacterium
ACCTGCAGCAGTTCCTTCACTGAAAAGAAGACCGATACAGTATCCGCCTTCACGGATCTCAACGAAATTACGTATCTTGGTGCCGTATGAAGTCATGTCGTCCGTGACTGAAGCACATATATGATCTTTTAATGCGTCCTCAGTGTTAAAGTCCAGTTCATCTTCATGATTCGAACGTCGTCCCTTTGCGGCGATAAGGTCATTGTCAGGAAGCAGCATGTAGATCTGTGTTACCTGACTGTTTATATTGTAATTGGAAAGATAGCCACTGGTTTCGAGACTTTCCAGATCTTCTTCGCTTTGTATCTGACTGGCGATGATACGAAGCATTGTACGATCGTTTCTAAGTTTTGTTTCAAACGTCGAAATAGCGCCCTGCGTTTCTGATTTAAGGCGAACATAGCAGGAATTTTCTGTTATGCTGTACATCCAGTAGCCAAACCCTATTGACATTCCAAGAAGACTCGCAATAACGATCACCGTTCCGATAAGATAGCGGAACTGTCTGCGTTTTAGAAAATTATTTATCTTTATTTTATCACCGGACTTTTTATCCCCGTTTTCCGGTTTTTTCTTTTTCATTGAAGTTTTCACCCCCGAATCCCGTTGTCCCTTATCATAACCTAAATTTTTCGCAAATATAGCTTATTTTATTATATCATAAATTTTTCATATTTTCAAGCTGGAATTACAACATCAGACGTCAGGATGCTTCATACTACGCAAAAAGGCGGCGCCGTGAGATTTTTTATCTCCCGGCGCCGCCTGTTATACGATCAGTTTTCTTCAGATAAGACAGCGTGGCTTCGCCCCTGAACTCACATGATACATAAACAAATCAGCGATTTCTTAGTTGTTCCAGAACATTTCGAAATCAGTACCCTCTTTTTCTGTGTAGTTTCCGTCTTTTTCTGAATACGAATAAGTTGTTCCGCCTAATGTATATAATCCTGCTGTATCAAGATATTCTATGCTATCGTCGAATTCCTTATTGATATCATAGTCCACATACTGTTCCCTGCTTATTATCATAGATACGTCATTAAGTTCATACCAGTAATAAAACCTCCTGTCATTTCTTGTTACTTTTATCACAAATTCATCAGTCTCGGTATCGTATGAAAATACGCTTTCAGAAGGCATCATTGAACAGTGTTCAAGGGCACAAAGTAACGTGCCATCGTTCTGTAATGTGTATCCCAATACTGAACAGCTTGATGCGCTTTCTCCGTACTTTACAAAAAGCTCTCTGACGCCGTCATGATTTACATCAAACAGTGTGTATTCAAGTGTTTTGTTCCCACCTTCGATCGTTTCCCACAGCAGTCTGATCTGTTCCTTGTAAAGATCCTCTCCTGTCGCTGTCGTTTCAGATTTTTCAGTTACAGCAGTTGTTTCCGCAGTCACTTCATTTTTTTCTTCTGTAGTGCTCTCCTTCTTTTCAGTTACTGCTTCCGTTTCTGCGGCAGCCTGTGTCTCTATTTCAGCAGCTTTGCTTTCGGCCTTAACTGTTTCGGCGGATGTGGCCGGTGTTCCTGTAACATTTACGATCACCTGCTTTGCAGTAACTGCTGTTTCTGAAACTGCATTATCTGTGTCTGCAGCTTCAGTCTGTGATGTTACGACTGCACTGGTAACAGGTGAACCTGCATCCAGAACATCCGGATCTTCTGTATTTCCTCGGTGAAGTCCGGTTTTAAAAATTCCGCATACGACTGCCAGGCAGGCTGCTGCTGCCAGGAATGCCATCCACTGCGGTTTTCTTTTAACTTCAACTATTTTCATTTCTTCTGCACCTTCATCATTTCCGGTAACAGAAACTTCTTCTTTTCCAAGTATCTGATTGTATTTTTCCTTGCTCGCTCTGAACATTCTCGCTTTTTCTTCAGCGCTTAAGACATTTATTTCAGATAGACGTCCCATTGTTTTATCATCAGCATTTTCAAGCATATCGAACCCCTGTTTCTTTTCCATTCTTCTTCCTCCGTTCTATATTTCTATTCCGTCAGCCGCAAGCACCATTTTCAGCTTTTTCAGCGCTCTGGCGGCTCTCATTCTTACCGCAGACGCTTTCATGGAAAGTATCTCCGCTATCTCCGCCGAAGAACGGTCGTAGTAGAATTTCTGCAGAATGATCACCGAATCAGGTTCTCCGAGTTCATTTATCCTGTTTAAAAGGACCTTTCGCATTTCCTTGTCCTCAGTCTCAGATTCAACGTTTTCGCCGGAGGTAAGCGTTTCAAACTCAGTATCTGCGTCATCTGTATGATGTCCGTTTCTCGCTGAAATACTGTAGTATGCATTTATGGCACGTCGTTTTGCTACGGTACCGACATATCCTTTCAGTTCACCATCATATTCCTCGCCGCTTTTGTTTAGACCGAAATATATATCAGCAAAAATATCGCTGACACATTCTTCAATGTCCGCACGGGATGCAGCGGAGCGAAGTTTGTTGTACACTATCGCATAGATATAGTCGCAGTAACACTCAAACAGTGCACTGCAGGCATTGTCCGGTGATTTGCTGTAAAGGTTTCGGTATTCGGTTCCTGTCATTTTCGATTCTCCTGTTTTTTATTTTTATGCTATCAGAATGTTTCTGAGTACCAGAAGGTCGGCAGCGTTTACTTTGCCGTCAGCGTTCATGTCACAGCCTGATTCTTCTGCAGATGATCCGTCTATAATAGCACGCACACAGACAACGAAATCAGCATCTGTCACAACTTCGTCGTTATTAACGTCACCTGTTACTTTTTCCTGCGAATCTGTCTTGACTTCATCAAGTGCGCTGAATGAAAGATTCTCTGCAGCCGCATATTTTTCTGCTGTTGATTCCTTGTATCCGTAGATTACAGTTCCGAACGGTGCAGACATTCCGGCATCTATATCACATTCAGGATTATTTATAGTGATTCTGTGAAGATCATCGCATCCAGAAAAAACACTGTTTCCGATAGTTTTAACAGATGCAGGGATACTGATGTTACTAAGTCCTGAACAATCAGAGAACGCACATGATCCTATTTCTTCCACAGAGCCGGAAATATCAACAGTTTTCAGACTGCTGCAGCCAAGGAACGCTTCATCATCTATCAGTTTAACAGTTGATGGTATAGTCACACTTTTCAGATCACTGCGACAATTAAACGCACGACTTCCAATGGTTGTAACACCATCCGGAATCACTACACTGCCTTTGCATTCGTTCGCATAAATAAGAATGCCGTTTACTACAACAAGCGGATTCTCTGTCACTTTATTTTCAAGCCACTTGGTATCTTCAAATGCGAATCCGCCAATACTTTCTACCGTTTCAGGAATATTTAAAGTTTCAAGTTCTGCGCAGCAGGCAAACGCAAGGGTTTCAATTTCTGTTACGCCTTCAGGAATATTTACTGATTTCAGTGATGAGCAGCCGGAAAACATATTTGCTGAAATCTTTTCCAGATTATCTGAAACTTT
>JBGUVZ010000273.1:0-3647 GCA_045220685.1 Oscillospiraceae bacterium
CATCAACGATCAGTCCGTTGTGCTCAAATACAGGAATAAACTTGTAAGGCGCAAGGAAACCGTATTCCGGATGCTCCCATCTTGCAAGAGCTTCCGCACCTACTATCTTCCCGTCTCTGTCAGCTATCGGCTGAAGGTAAGGACACAGTTCCCTGTTTTCAATTGCATCACTTAACTGACCCGAAATATTCTGATCCCATAGGATCTTTTCACGGATCTTTGTATCGTAGTAAGCAATGTGAACATGGAATTCATCGGTGATGGTCGAAAGCGAAAGAAATGCACGGTCAAACATTACCGAAACATCTTCTTCCTTACGGTCGATCTCATATACACCAACATGTATAAGTACATGATAATGAGCTTTCTGGTCTTTCAGTATGAAATTAGCAAGCGTTTTCTCGATATGATCATGTTCCCACTCATCCTTCGGCATCAGAACACCGAAAGCGGCACCGATAAGTCTGCCGTAAATGCAGTTAGGCGACAGATAGTTGCTTATCCATTCACCTATATGTCTTATCGCATGATCACCGAAATCATTACCGAAAATATCGTTTACCATCTGGAAGTTCTTTACATCAACGTACAGAGCATAATAAGAAGTTTCCTTATCATTGAAAAGTCTGTCTGAAATGTTGGTGAAAAGATATTCACGGGTGTAAAGACCTGTCATCAGATCGTGCGTAGCGTCATACATCTCACGCTTCATTCTGTTCTGTTCATCAGTAACATCAGATATACGAAGATATGTTCCAATGAATTTTCCCTTTTCATCAGTGTTCCTGTTTTCTTCCAGTACATAATATCTGGCATCGTCGCCTGTACCGATGGTTCTCTGTGCTACCCCGTTCTCTGAATTTCCGGGATCACCAAACAGTTTAACCAGATTCTCTGTAGCCTTCTCCACGCTTTGATCTGTAACTCCGGCAAGCGCGAAACCTGTCTCATTTGCCCAGATGCACTTTCCGGTAGGATCGAAAATATAGAGTGCTTCATCCATTCCGGAAACTATTCCTGAAAGCATGCGGTCCAGAAGCCTTAACGGTCTGTAGCGTAATGCGAAGAAATAGATCATTATTCCGAAAACACCGTAACCGAGCATTGAACGGTCAACCGGTGAATCAGTAAACAGATAAAACATCTGCCAGAGTCCTACAAACACAAGCACCACTGAAATGGTGGTATAACGTTCACGATATATCTTCGGCATATTATGTGCAGTTACTATAAAGATTACAACTACTGCAATAACAATGCTGTAAGCTACGATCCTGTGATAAGCCTGACCCGCATATGGGACAAGATCCCAGTAAACTGAACCTTCAAAATCGACCGGTACCAGGTCAAAGGCGTGTCCCAGAAACGGATTAAGCATGAACTGAATAAAATCTATCACAAGAAGTGCATAGACAAACCATGGTATCTTAAGTTTTTTGTATCTCGTTTTGCAGTATTCAACAGTAAAGCGTGCAAGTGTGAATACTACAAGATCAACCCCGAGAAAATAAAAATAGCATCCGATCATGGATAGTGTCTTGTTATGAGATCCTATAATGATAAGATTGCCGAGCAGCGGCGGAATTACAGCTGAATTCAGCGCTGCAACATAGCGGCCGATAGGAATGTCAGAACGTCTTGCTCTGAAAACACACCATAACTGCGCTAATATAACCATTGTAAAAACAACGGAAAAAGCTATTCTCATGGCTTTTCTCCCCCTTCAAAGCAAGGTCCTATCTAATGGCTTTCTTGCATTCTTCCTTATCCTTATACATAAGCCTGTCGGCACGTTCAAAAACATCCTGAACACGGATATCAATAGCAGGATCAAACTTGGAGATACCAAAAGCAAATAGTTTCAGACCGTTGTTTTTCGTCTCTTCAAGTTTTTTTATCATCTGATCTATAAGATCACCGCGGCAGTCATAATCCCTTCCCTTCAGAATGACCGCAAATTCATCGCCGCCTATTCTGAAAACAGGGCTGTGCGAAAATGAATTACAGATAATAGCACTGGCTGATCTTATATACTCATCTCCGGCCTTGTGACCTTTAAAGTCATTGACTTCCTTCAGGCCGTTAAGATCGCACATGACTATCGCAAACTCAGGCTGCGTTGAGTTTCCAATCTGACTGTCAAGTTCTTCTTCAGCCTCAACGTACGCATGCTTGCTCTTGACACCTGTAAGTGAATCTCTGCCGACCATTTCAACTGCATTGCTCAGTGCGAGTTCCATACGCTTGACTTTATCAACATTTGAAACTGCAATTATTATATAATCCGAATCTTCTGCCGCACGTACAGCATACAGTGCGACATACCGGGCTTCGCCGTCAACGACAAGACGATATGTTAAATTAAGCTGCCCGAATGTTGCAATCGTATTAAGAACATTCTCCTTTTTCATTGCAACCAACATCATTCCAAGGTCGTCTTCATAAATGGCAGTCTTCATGTTTTCTTCGCATTCTTCGAAAAATGAATCTCCTTCTGTGCCTTTCTTCACCCATGAATATTCCGGAGCAGTACTGTATTCAGTATAATGATTTGTAACCACATTGACATGATAGATAACAGCATATCTCTGCGCAAGTGCTGTAGAAATATCGCTGAAAGTCTGTGTTTCCTTAGCTACTTCCTGTTCATGACGAACCTGTTCATCAACATTGGCGACACCGATAACAACATGGCGGTCGTCGTTTTTCGTCCGGACTATGAGCATTTCCATGTACTGCTCTCTTCCGCCAAGATGCTGACAATAGGAAAACGATACTGAACCGGTCTTCTTCAGTGCTTCTGAAACTTTCTCTTTCTTCAGCGCACGAAGGATTCTGTCCCTGTCTTCAGAACAGATGACCTGCTTAATATCACGTTCGGCATCTGCAAAGAAGTCTTTGCCTTTTACAGTAGTACAAAATTCAGAAAACTCATCGCTTGCACTGTAGATAAGATAATTGTCCGTTTCCATATCTACATAGTAAATAACCTCATAACGGCTTGCAAGTGAGCCGGCTATCTGATCATATGTACGGCTGAGTTCCTTTGCCTTGTTTTCACGACGTGTCTGTTTATCGACATTACGTACACCGATTATTATACTCTGATCACTGAACGAACGTATAGTCTTAAGTGAGTAGTAAACCGGAACACCGTCAATAACAAGTCTGTAGTTGAGCATAAAGGAACGTCCGCTTTCAAGGGCGTCCATAACGTTTTCACGACTGAATGTCTTTAAGAATTCTGCCTGGTCTTCCTTAAATACGAGCTCACGGCAGTTACGCGGAACGTCCTCATAAAAGTTCTTTCCGCTTGAAGCTATTACAAGTTCCTTGTTTTCGCCGCTTGGTACGTATTCTATGTAGCTGTCGTCTTCAGCGTTTATAACATAAAGATTGGTGTAGTCATCTGCAAGTGCAAGTGCAAGGCTTGCAAATGAGAGAGTTTTTCCGCTTTCCGTTCCCTGCATGAACTCATCTCCTTTATCATAAATTATTCATTATATCCCCTGAGTGATGCTTAATATAGATTATTATAACATAGTCTGTTTGTTTTTGCAACTATATCCCGATATTGGGCTGAACTTTTTAGTAACAATGACAATATGGATTCATCAGAGATGGGATCCCCCACCCCCTGCCCCCTC
>JBGUVZ010000274.1:0-3143 GCA_045220685.1 Oscillospiraceae bacterium
ATGCATTGGCATGTGTCTTCCATGCATCGCGGATGAAACGGGCATCAGAAGCCGTCTTGTCCATAAGATAGCTAAGATCACACACACGGTTATAAAATGACTCATTAGTTTTTTTATCAGCGTCAGAAAGCTTTTCGTACTGCTTCCTATACATGCCGCAGTATGTGTTCACCTTATCAAGTTCTGCAGATTTACCGTGGATGCCTCTTACATGATCAAAGTCAGATGAAGCTGCAATGTTTCTTATTTCGCTCATAAATCCGGAATCGTCACCGTTCTCTGATGCCACATAGCTATTAAGCTTATCAGCACAAACCTCCAGAACAGACTTCTTTTCTGCAGACGCAGTATCCTTTACATCCTTTTCGGCCTGTTTATCAGTGTTAATGTTTGTATCTTCAGAATATTTAAACATATACATGATAGATACCGCATTTTTATAAATATCCCTTACCTGCTTTTCATTTTCAGAAGCATTTACAGAACCTGAAAAAGTACCGGAAGTAATGAAACTGTTGTAGTCTGAAGCGTTTTTCCATACCTCAGCACATTTCTTATTTATCTTTTCAAGACTCTTGTCATATTCGATCTTTGCCGTTACAGCCTTGTTCTGCTTGCTGAAATCTCTGAAAGCGCCTACCTTGTTGAGAATACCGCTGCTCATTTTAAGCGGACCTGAGTATTTCATGTACTCGGTTATCTGGCTCTTGAGAACTTCAGGATTTGCAAGAACAGCGCCATCAGTGTACTCAGCGTTAAAGGATTCCGTATTAAGTGAAACCAGATTCTTAAAATCAGCTTTTGAAGGATCTGAAAAAATGTCAGCAAGTGACGAGATGTATTTTCTGCTCTGCGCATCATCTTCAGTCAGAGCCGTGTTGTTTATTGTCCTGTAAAAATAATCGTTGAGATTATTCTGAAGATCTTTCTCACTGGAAGATGCAGCAAACAGTCCGTAAACATCCTTAAGAACTCCGTTAAAATCGGAAAGTCCTGCGTCTGCAGTAAGATCAGCAGCTCCTGCAGCCATTGTCTTTGCCGATGAGATCCTGACACTGTCCGCTACCGCAGCACCGAATGTGTAGACAGGAAGCATCAGAAAAGACAGCATGATAGATACTGATGCGCGTGAAGTTTTTTTGATGTCAATTTTTGTTTTCATAGTGTTCTCCTCAAATGGTATTGTTTATCATTGGTATATTTGAATTATAGCATATGTTACCACATAAGTCAATAGTATTTTGAGGAATTTTTTAGAACTGGTAAATCAGTAACTATTTAAGCGCATAAAAAATGCTGTGGCAACTTTGATTACCACAGCATTTTCTGTTATTTATGAAAAGTATTACTTGAAGTCTATCGGAACCCAGCCGGCTGTACCAAGTCTGATTCTGTAAGGTTTGGTCTCATCATCGAGGATCTCAGTGATCTCATATGTACCTTCAACCTCAACTGACTTGCCTCCGTTAGCTGAATAATAAACAGGGCCGGAATATTCAACTTCGTCTCCTACCTTGTATTCACAGTCGGATGGAACTGAAGGCTGTGAAACAGGAGGAGCAGGACTTACTTCCTTTATATCACCGCCTGAAAGAACAGCAGCGTATTTGCCCATCTGATTATAACGGAATCTGAACACGCTGAGACTGTATGTAACTTTTCCCTTCTGAGGATCATTTACAAAAACTCTGTTCGCAGCTTTGTCATATCCTGTAAGAACAAAGCAGTGTTCGTTTTCATACCACTGAACATTTCTTCCGTCCGGAGTGATCCATGACTTAGTATATTCAGGTTCGATCATATCGATCGTTGCCCAGACCATTACCGGTCTTCCTGCATCGATGTATGAAAGAAGCGAATCGAAATCTGTACCGGTCAGATTAGTAAGCTTGTAAGTTTCATCGCCGATCTTCTTGAAATAATTATCGGCTGTAGTCACCATACATGGTGTATAGCATCCGTAACCGGAAACCGCACTTGCAGGATTTCCCGGATAGGTATTGATATAGTCAGCACCGTATAGCACATCATCAATTATGTAGAAATTGAACTTAGGCATAAGTTCAGCAAGAAGTGTCTTGTCAGCGTTGAAACCGTAATGGTTAAGTATCATTGAAAGAGCTGTAACTTCACTGCCCTTCGGAAGTTCAGGCATCTGAAGGATGCTGTCTACTTCCACTTTTACAGGTTCACCTGATGAAGGAAGAACTTCTTCAGTAGTCACCGGGGCCTCAGTAGTAGTTGTTACCGTAGTGGTAACAGGAGCCTCTGTGGTAGTTACCATTGTTGTAGTTGTCGCTTCTGTTGTGGTCGTAGCTTCCGTAGTAGTTGTTGCCTCTGTTGTCGTTCCTTCTGTAGTGACTGATTCAGAAGCTGTAACTGGTTTTTCCGGTTCAATAACCGTAGCATACGGTATATCCGGAATAGCATCCTGATAACGAACTGTTGTAACAGGCATTGTTATTTCAGGAAGATCTGCGACAACCGCTTCAGTTGTAGTAACAGCCGGTTCAGTAGTAGTAACAGCCGGCAATGTGATCTCCTGGGTCAGAAGCATAGCAGCAAGATTCATGTCACGGAGATTGATAACACCGTCTCCGTTAAAATCATATTTGTCATACTCTTCAGGGGCAAGTTCAACCTTACCCATAAAGCACTGCTTGAGTTTTATGATATCCATAGCAGTGTAGGTATATGCTGTATCAGCCTGAGCACTGTTCCTGCCGGTCAGACCAGTTAATGGACCTGAAGCAAGGAACGCAGAAAATGCGACTGAAGCTAACAGCACTTTTCCAAATGTTTTATAGTTCATAATGCACCTTTTTTCCCGTTTCATAATTTTGTCATTATAATCCGTCATGTGCTGATAAATGAACAGCACACCTGTTTAAGTATATCACAACACAAACAAATTATCAAGGGCATAATATGTACAAAAATACAGGTTGCAAACTGATTTATAAACTGAAAAACGATTTTTGCGTAAGAAGTTTACATCGATTTTCCGTGAGAGGATACATGAGATATTCGAAAATTTTATCCAACTTGTCTATTGACAAATAATTATTTTTCATTATAATATAAATATAAAATTGAATTAAAGGAAGTAAATTACTTGAAATACAGAATAACACCACTCATCA
>JBGUVZ010000275.1:0-18831 GCA_045220685.1 Oscillospiraceae bacterium
TCCATTCAGAACATTCCTTTCAGATTGTTATCTGTTTTTATTGCAGTGAATGCAGATCTGCGTTCACTTTTACGCTGTTTAAAAACCTGAAAGCTTACCCCTTAAAGCTTGAAAAACAGGAATTTTTCCAATTAAGCGATGCGTTCACATCTGTACTTTTTTAGAGTCCGTGATTTATTATATTACTTTTAACTTTGAAAGTCAATACTGACAGGAAAAATCAGCGTTTTATAACTGTTTAATAAATTTTATCCCCCGGAATTGTAGGAAATTATAAAAATAGGAGTGTTCTGTTTATCAGAACACTCCTTTGTGTTTATCAGTTATTATATTCTGTAAGAATTAGCCGTTGAGCTTCTTAGCAAGCTGTGACTTCTTTCTGGCAGCCTTGTTCTTGTGGATGAGACCCTTAGCTGCAGCCTGGTCAACCTTCTTGATTGCGAGTCTGATTGCTGCTTCCTTATCTGAAGCGTTTTCAGCAACTGCTGCGTCAGCCTTCTTGAGCATTGTCTTGAGGTTAGATCTTGTAGCCTTGTTGTTAGCAGCCTTAACCTTGTTTACCTTTACTCTCTTCATTGCAGATTTAATATTTGGCATAGTAATGTACCTCCGAAAAATAATTTTTAATAATATACGAACATAAAACGAAAGCAACAGACACGGACGCTGCTTTGAATTTTGATGTAATAAAAACGATTCATGGAACGACCATGCAATCAGTCTAAATATAATTTTACCATTTTGAGCGGTAAATTGCAATAGGTAAATTTTAAATATTATCAAAAAAATTAATGATCTGTTTTATGTACTGTTAACAATGGAATGATCCCCACCCCCCTGCCCCCCTCCCGGAGGGAGGGGGGAGTGCGAAAATCGAATATAAATTAGTTTCTGCTTAACATCTAAGGGAGAAAAAACAGCACCTTCACTGTTGTACTGACAGTTGAAGGTGCTGAAAGGTTATTCATAGGAATTTATCAGAATTCCATTTTCTTTTCGAGGTATGCAACGAGGTCGTTAATGTTTACTCGTTCCTGTTCCATTGTGTCACGGTCACGTACTGTTACGCAGTTATCCTTTTCGATTGTGTCGAAGTCGTATGTGATACAGAATGGTGTACCGATTTCATCCTGTCTTCTGTAACGCTTGCCGATTGTACCAGCTTCGTCGAAGTCTACCATGAAGTGCTTTGAAAGCATTGTGTAGAGTTCTTCAGCCTGTGGTGAGAGCTTCTTTACGAGCGGGAGTACTGCACACTTGAACGGTGCAAGAGCAGGGTGGAAGTGGAGGACTGTTCTTACGTCCTTCTTTTCGTTGCCGTTCTTGTCAACGCTTGTGAGTTCTTCTTCGTCGTATGCTTCTGAAAGGATTGAAAGGAAAAGTCTTTCTACGCCGAGTGAAGGCTCGATAACGTATGGAATGTACTTTTCATTTGTTTCAGGATCGAAGTATTCGAGTGACTTGCCGCTTGTCTTGATGTGCTGTGTGAGGTCGTAGTCTGTTCTGTCAGCAACGCCCCAGAGTTCGCCCCATCCGAATGAAGGGAACATGTATTCGAAGTCTGTTGTAGCCTTTGAGTAGAAGCAGAGTTCTTCAGGATCGTGGTCACGGAGTCTTAAGTTTTCTTCCTTGAGACCGAGGCTTAAGAGGAAGTCCTTGCAGAACTTTCTCCAGTAAGCAAACCATTCGAGGTCTGTGCCCGGCTTGCAGAAGAATTCAAGTTCCATCTGTTCAAATTCACGTACACGGAAGATGAACTTACCAGGTGTGATCTCGTTTCTGAATGACTTACCTACCTGAGCAACACCGAAAGGTACTTTCTTTCTTGTTGTACGCTGGATGTTTGCAAAGTTTACGAAGATACCCTGAGCTGTTTCAGGTCTGAGATAGATTTCTGACTTTGAGTCTTCTGTAACGCCCTGGAATGTCTTGAACATAAGGTTGAACTGTCTGATATCAGAGAAGTTCTGCTTGCCGCATTCAGGACAGCAGATGTTCTTTTCCTTAATGTATGCGAGCATCTGTTCATTTGACCAGCCGCTTGGGTTTGTGCCGTCGAAGTTTTCGATGAGGTTGTCGGCTCTGTGTCTTGTCTTACATTCCTTACAGTCCATAAGAGGATCTGAGAAGCCGCCGATGTGGCCTGAAGCTACCCATGTCTGCGGGTTCATGAGGATGGCACTGTCAAGACCTACGTTGTACTTGTTTTCCTGTACGAACTTTCTGAGCCATGCAGCCTTGATGTTGTTCTTGAGCTGCATACCGAGCGGGCCGTAATCCCATGTGTTAGCAAGGCCGCCGTAGATTTCTGAACCAGGGTAAACAAAGCCCTTGGCTTTACAGAGGTCTACGATTTTATCCATAGTTTTATCTGCATTTTTTAACATATATAAAAACCGTCCTTTAATGAAGTTGTCAAATTATATTGTAAAATAAATATCGTATATTGTCAAGTGTTGAATGCATAAAATTTGCCTCATCTTATCGCGGAATTACCGTCAGAAAGATGAGGCGGAGGGTATTAATGAGTGCGGTCATACGCCGTTTTTTCCAATACTCTTAAGTCGCGTCGTTTAAGCGCTGCGTCGAGGAGATCCGGGAGCTTTTCCGGAGGGCAGGCAAAGCACGGGATCTCGAGTTCGGCGGCTTTTTCGGCCAGACCGGAATCGAAGCATGGTTTGCCGCTGTCGGAAATGGCGAGGAGGATTATTACGTTTACGCCGGCGCTTTTAAGGTCGCTTAATCTGTGTATCAGCTGTGCGCGGTTTCCGCCTTCGTAAAGGTCGGTCACTATGAACATTGTGGTCTTTTCCGGTTCGGTTATAAGATCTTCACAGTACGCGACGGAATTGTTGATATCTGTTCCGCCGCCGAGCTGTATGCCGTAGAGGAGTTCGACCGGATCTGCACACAGGTCTGTCAGATCGTGGACTGTCGTGTCAAATGCGACTATGTGCGTCTTTACGGCTCTTATGCTTGCGAGTATGCATCCCATTACTGATGAGTAGATAGCCGATTCACCCATGGAACCGCTCTGGTCGATGTCAAGGATGACCGTCCTTGAAGCTGTTTTCGATGCGCGTTCGTAGAAATAGAATCTTTCCGGAATGAGAACATTTCTTTCCGGGTCGTAGTTTTTAAGATTTCGCCTTATGGTCAGTTTGTAGTCAAGGGCTGCCGCCGACGGGATAGGCGAGTGTTCGCGTCTGTTAAGTGCTGCTGTTACCGAACGGCGAAGGTCATCCGCAAGTCTTCGGTTTATGTCCTCGACGATTTTTGCAATGTACTGACGTGCGTTGTCCTTTGACTTTTCCGGTATCTGATCCTTCAGCATTATAAGAAGTGAGGCTGTTGATACATCCGGCACAAGGTCGTTAAGCATTTCCGGTTCAAGAAGCAGCTGCTTAAGGCCTTTTCTTTCGATGGCATCCTTCTGGATGACCTTGATCTCCATAGGCGAGAACAGTGTTCGCAGATCGCCCAGCCATTTGGTGAGATGCGGTGATGAACGTCCGCGTCCGCCGGCTTTTCCGGCACCGTCACTGCCGTTTCCGGAGCCGCCGTATATCTGCGACAGAGCTGAGTCCATGAGCAGTTCTTCTTCGGAAAGGGAAGTACCGCCGAATCCGTCAAGGGTCTTCTGCGACTCCTCGCCGAGTATCAGCCTCCAGCGTTTCAGCATTTGTAAATTATCCATATCATATATCTCCAAAATCAAAGTCGTCAAGCTCGTCGATGGTCTGCTGTTCCTCAGCCGTTACCGGAGCCGATATGATCTCAGCCACCTGTTCGGTGGAAATACCGAGCACCTCGCCGATATTTTCGGCAATGTCCGATTTTTCCGCAGGTGAGAAATCAGAGAATGTACGTCTTAAAGCTATGAGCACGGCCTTGAATTCCTCGTCGTCCAGTTCGTTTATGAATCCGCACAGACTTTCCCACAGAGTAAGTCTGCCTATGAGGCTGCGGCGGTTACGCTTTGCAAGACCTTCAAACCAGGCAGCTGCCTCAGGCGGAGGAGTACCTCTGGAAAGATGGCGTGCCACCATTTCATTTAGCTTTTCCGGAGCGATCTTTCCGCGTTCCGTAAGCAGTGCACATGCAAATCCTGAAAGGAGCGGATTTACCATGTCGCTGTCGGCGATGCTCAGAAGCACTTTTACGAAACGTTCGTCTTCGAGAAATTCGTGAGCGAGGCAGGCATCATGTACTGCAGTTATTGCTGTTATCATTTCTGCAGCGGCGTTTTCATCGCATATGCAGGCACTGTATATCTGCAGGCAGAATTTGAGGTACAGCTGGCTGATTATTGTCTCCAGCGGTTTCGGTTCGAGTTTTCGTATCGTTCCGAAACGCACGATGGCTGAAAGCGTACCTATTGTTGTACCTTCCTCCATCGGTGATGCACAGTCAACAGCCATTTTCTGAACACTGGCAGCAGCTGTTTTTATGCAGTCCGGAAGGCCGCAGAACAGTGCTCTGTGCAGTGTTTCAGCTGTTTTGCTTAAGGTCTCGGCAGCTGCAAGATCAAGATTAAGTGATATTCTTGCCGCTTCTTCAACGGTATCGCCTTTGAGTGAGGCTTCGACTATCTGTATCTCAGTCTCCGGAGTCCAGCTAACTGTCCATTTTTCAGACCAGGTGGCTGTGTCCTGCGTATTCCTCAGAAGTTCGCCGAAATGAATACCGGCTTCCAGAAGTCTGTGCATGAAAAATGATCTGTGAAGGTCGAGGAAAGCCGATTTTTCTGACTTTACACGCAGATTTTCACGAAGGTCAAGTGCCAGTTCCTCTGCAGATGCGCTGCGGTATTTTTCAAGTTTCAGTTCCTTAAGCTTTTGCATGAAGTCTTCCTGTACCGATGTGCAGACTGTTCCTTCCGGAAGTTCGCCTATTTTAGTGCCTATCTCGATGTCGGCGCAGGCAAGTGAGATCTCACCGAAGCTGCCGTGTCCGATACAGGTAACAGCGGCATCACGCAGATCGCTCATTGACGGAAGTCTTCCGCTTCGCATAGCTGCCAGTGTTTCCGCAAGACGCATGGCCTCTATTACTTCAGCCGATGATGCTGTATATCCGTTTTTACGCTGGTACGCTGCAAGTCGTGAAAGATACTCCGGAGCGGTATTTTCCGGTGTAGCCTTTAAGCGGTTTCTCCACAGCATTTCGTAGTAGCCCGGTGCCTTGCTTCCTGCTCCGTATCCCGAACGGGATGACAGACGGTAGTAGGAATACGGCATGAGTGTGGATTTGGAATCCACTGTTTTAAGTTTATCTGTAAGTTTTCTGTCCTTGTCTGAAAATGGTTTGTCCTTTATTCCGGCAGTGTGGAAAGCACCTGTGATAACTGCGGTCAGACCGTACTTTTCTTCAGTTTCTGCAATTATTCTTCGCATGTAAGCTTCACGCAGTTCGTTGTGTTCGTCCGATTCTGAGAATTCGCGAATCGATTTTCCGTATTCTTCTGCGGCAGCCATGAAATCATCGAAGTTCTGTGCATGCTCGAAACGGTATTCCCAGAACGTATCATTATCAAGTCCTGTGACTTCTTCAAGCTTTTCATACACGCTTTTTTCATGCGGGATCTCTTCATCATGTTCATCTTCGGTATTCTCTTCTGCTTTTTCGTCCCTGTAAAGAAGACTTCCTGAAGGAAGATCACAGAATCCAACCGGAACACCGTTTCGCTTAGCCCATACCATTGCCTGATATTCCGGAGAGAACTCAGCCATAGGATACATGACAGTACGCACCGGTGCCTCAGTAGTATAGGCGAGGATAGCAGCCGGTAGCCGTACCTTGTGATCGCAGAGTCCGTCGATAAGATCATTCAAGTCAGACGGACCTTCGATAAGCACAGCCTTCGGCTTTGTACGGTCAAGAAATTCTCTGACGTAAAACGCACACGCCGGCGACAGATGTCTTACGCCGTAGTATTCAGCCATTATGCGTTACGCTCCCTGCATTCGGAATAGAGGGCAGCATAGTCCGCACCTTTCTTCCTCATCACGTTTTCGAGATATTCCTCCCATGCAGCCTTGTCCTTGTCATCGTCCTTTACAACGGCACCCTGAAGTGCGGCAGCAAGTTCAGCGTCAGTTACCTTTCCGCTTCCGAAGCTTCCTGCCAGCGCCATGCTGTTTACCATCAGTGAGATAGCCTCGGCAGATGAGAGCACACCGCTTGTCGGCTTCAGTTTTATCTGTCCGTCGAGTGTTCTGCCTGAGCGGAGCTCGCGGAATACTGTAACGATCTTTTCAAAATCGCTGTCTGTCGGCATAGCGGCACCGAGTTCCATGTCAGATGACATCTGTGCAACTCTGGTCTTTATGATATCTATTTCTGTATTCATATCTGACGGAGGCGGCAGGATAACGATGTTGAAACGTCTCTTTAAAGCTGATGACATTTCGTTTACGCCCTTGTCGCGTGTATTGGCAGTCGCGATAACTGAAAATCCCTTTTTCGCAGCAACTTCCTCTGAAAGTTCAGGGATAGATATTCTCTTTTCTGAAAGTATCGAGATAAGTGCGTCCTGAACTTCGCTTGCACATCTTGAAATTTCTTCGAAACGTGCGATAGTACCGGTTTCCATTGCGTTGTATATCGGGCTCTTTACCAGTGACTCAAATGATGGTCCCTTGGCAAGGAGCATTGCGTAGTTCCATGAGTAGCGGATCTGCTCTTCAGTTGTTCCGGCAGTACCCTGAATTACCTGTGATGAGTTTCCGTTTATAGCCGCAGTGAGATGTTCCGAAAGCCATGACTTGGCAGTACCCGGTTCACCGATGAGGAGAAGTGCACGGTCAGTTACCAGTGTGGCTATACATATCTCAACAACTTTTCTGTCGCCCATATACTTTGGTGTTATGGTGGTGTCGCCGGATTTACCGCCGAGGATGTATGTGAGCACCGACTTAGGTGACATCTGCCATCCCTTCGGTACCGGATTTGTTTCATTCTTTATAAGTGCATCTATTTCGTTTTTGTAAAGCTGTTCAGCTGACAGCCTGAGAATTTCCTTTTCCATTCTATACTCCTTTTTATTTTATTGCAGTTCCGGCTGCGCCGTAACTGCTGGGCGGGGAGAGCGGGGCTTCGCCCCGGACCTCCGCACTGATCTGTCGGTCAGTGCTTTATCATTGCGGTTCGTACCTTTTTAACATTAGTTTTATTTCTGTAATGTATTTTTCACTGCCCGGTTCCTTTGAAAGGTCGGCTATGAGTTTATTCGCCTCGCTTACGACCATCTCATCCGGGATATGGTAATGAGTGAGAGTGTACTGCCAGTATTTTGCGGTCGAATATTTAACCGCATTAAGAATAAAGTTGTAGGCAGTACCCTCAGGCGGTGTGTCGCATACCTTTGAGATAAGCATCAGCGCCTCGTCACAGCAGTAGCTCTTACTCATTGCTACAGCAAACTTTTCAGCATGTTTTTTCACTCTTTCACGGTCTTCAGCTTTACTCATTTCGAAGAATGAACAGAGCAGACGGCAGCGTTCCTTCATGTTTGCTGCAGCAATGTCGCGATCGTTTCCGTTCGGGAAAAGCTTTGTCATGTCGGCTGCCGGGAAGATGACCGATGTTTCAGAGAGAAAACGGAGAATATCTTCCGGCAGGGACTTAAAGAGTTTTTTGTTTGAGTAATCCGATTCACTGGAGTAACGGTTTCTTCTTATTCTGTACCATCCGTCCGGAGTAGTGAAAATACAGTGCAGATCTTCAAAAACGTTTCTGTCGTACATACGGTGGTCAGTGATCATTGTTCCGCAGGCATGTTCCGGATCAGTCATGAGCATAAGGGAAAATGCCGCCGGCAGATATATGTCAGGATATTTTCTGTAGAGATCGATAATAAGCGTGCGGTAGTCTTCGTCATCCGGATGTTCGTAAAGATTGGATACCAGTGTCTCGTTTATATGTCTGAATATCGGTGCGTTGTGCATCGGAACGATAGGTTCCTTCTGATATTTTACAGCCCATTTTTCAAAGATATCGGTAATATCCTTTTTGTTCTGGAGCGCCGACATATATGTGATCGAAAACGGATGGTTCGTGCCTCTTGAAGATGTCCCGTTCTTTATTATGATTTCATGGTCAGCACGGACATAATCCACCGCTGCCTTCAGGTCAGATGAAATGATCAGGTCGGTCTGCGTGCCTTTAAGACTCTTTACTGCCTTTTCAAGTTCCGGTTCTGCGTATGCTGAATTCATTTTCGCCAGTGCAAGCAGAGCGGACTGCTTAGCTTTGCCCTTTGAAATACGGAAAATGTTTAAAAGTTTTTCTTCGTTTTCCGGAGCGAATGCCATTGCCTCGATGGCAGCACAGCGAACACCCTGCGGATTTTCTTCATTTTCCGCGAATGCCACGTAGCGGTCGTTGTATTTTTCACGGTAAACCGAGGCTATAAAGCGTATCTGGTTTCCGGTGGCGTTCTTGTTTGAAAGATCGATTGAATCAAAAAGAGCCGGAACTATTTCCTCACCGCAGACGGATTCCAGCTGGATAAGCAGTGAAGCGATGCCCATGCCGTTTTTGCCTGCAACGTTCATTACAGATGTAAGAATGCGCGGATCGGAAACAGCGTTAAAGAAGTTGTCGTCGAATTCCTGTGTGTCATACTGCGACTTGCGTATGAGTTCCTTGTATTCATCTATCTTTGCGCATGTAAGATGAGCAGGTTTCATTTTTTCATTCTTCGATGCCGGCTTTGTCTCGGAATCGTCGGCAAATACGCCCTGTGTAACTGCCAGTGCATCGGCAAGTGCAATGCAGTCGATGATGCTGTCAGCCGGATCCGGTGATGTCAGCAGAGCGTTACACATGTCGTACAGTTTACCGAAAACCTTGTTTGCTTCTGACATAGGTTTGAAGCCTTCTATGGCACGCTTAAGACGGAAGTCCTCGGCTATGATGGCACATCCTGCTGCGGCCGATGCGTAAAGTCTTGTTCTTAATTCGTAAAACGGATTTGTTCTGATTTCCATGGCGGCCTCCTTACAGTCTGATTATGTCGTCCGGTGTAACGACAGAGAACGGTGAGAATGTGAAGCGGTGTTCGAATGCATCGTAGAAGAGTCCGCCGAAAACTGCTCCGCCTTCAAGATTACCTGCGATGAGTTTCAGCGTACTGCATGCATCGGCGTAAAATTCGCATGAACTCAGTGCAATAGTCTCGTCGCCGCATTTCATTACTCCGTGGCCGTCTTCTGCGTATTCTACCGAGTCAAACTTTATAAGGACTGCCGCGTACGGACGTGACAGTGTGTTTTTAAGTTCATTCTTCGCCTTTTTCACAGCGGCAGAAATAGTTTCCTCTGCTTTTTCAAGCACCTGCTTGTATTCACTGTCTGTGGCAGGAGCTGATTCTGCACTTTCCCAGCGTATTCTTCTGTTGAGTGATCCCGGATACAGGAACAGTTCCTTTACGTCATAAACTTCAAAACGTGCATCTTCCGATTTTATGTACTTTGCAGACTTGTACGGTATGATGTTCTCAGTTCGGAAGATATCGCCTGTCCCAAGATCCATCCAGTAGCCTTCATCAGTCACGCTCTGTCTTACTTCGTCGTTTACATGCGTGAAAGAAAGCTCAATAAGTCTGGTGTTTTCACGGTAGAGACCGAGTTCCTTCAGCTGTGTCAGTTTCCATATGCCGCCCATTTCCTCGTAGAGAATGCTGTCTTCAGGAAGAACTTCACCTGATTCGAGTTTGGAGTCGATGTAGGCACGGCTTTTCTTTATAGTTGAGCCCAGTCTTACACAGAGGGCGATTATATTGTTTGTTTCCCTGTCATCCGGCTGTTCGGAAAGCTGGTTTACAGCTTTTATAATACTGTTCATTATAGCCTGTGGCTCAGGAAGATAGTAGTCGCCAAGCTGTTTTGCAAGGGTTGCATACTGTTTGCTTGCAGCCTTGTTTACTGAGCCTATGCCGTTTTTCAGTATGTCGTGTACGAAGTTTTCTGCGAGGTCAAGGCCTTCACGCTGCTTCTTCAGCTTCTTGGCGGCGGCAGACTTGTTCGGCTTCGGAGCGGCTTTCGGGTTTTCCGCTGCTTCGGCAGCCTTTTCCGCGCGCTTTTCAATTTTTTCACGTTTCCTTGCAACGTCTTCCGGTACTTCATCTACTGTAAATGTTTTCTTTGCGGTCCATTCACACATAAGCGCGAGGCAGTGCTTGCACGGTATCTGTCTGCTCGGGCAGGAACAGCGGAAAACCGGTGTTTCACCTGAACAGTCTACCGATGAGTTGTAAGGTTTACTGCCGCTTCCGTAGCAGTCTCCGAAAATAAGTGTGTTGTCTGCTGTAATGCAGAGTTTTTTGAATCCGCCCTGTTTTGAGATCTTTTTTGCGTTTGCGAGCGCGGATGAGTTGATAGCAGAAGAATTGATAAAATCTTCGGTTATGATATTTACGTCAGCCATATTGACCTCCCCCTACATGATAAAATATACATATATTTTATCACAAATGGTTATGAGTTTCAATTAAATTTACTAAAAATGTGTGTTGTATAGTAAACGAAAAATGTGTTTTTCGTTTACTATTAGCCGATATGCAGGGAGCAAACGTAGTTTGCGGATCTGCAAGGCAATATAAATGAATTAATTATAGTGAACGCAGTTCACTATAATTATTGCTTTGTCAGTATAATTTGCTGTATAACGGCGAAAAAACCGCACCTGAAAGTGTGCTTCTCAGGTGCGGTTTGCAAAAGTTTCATCATAAAACAAAGGTTTCCACACAGTTTTCAACAGACGGTTGAAAACTGTGTGGAAACCTGTTTGTAAAAAGTTTAAAATAAGTGTGCTTTATGATATGACCGTGGGTTCCCACAGTTGAAAAATAAATGGAGGGAAATTTGCAACTGTGGAAAACCTGTTAAGCCCCCAGATGTTACATCATAACATACGGCTCTTCCGGTCTTATGAATTCGATGCGGTATTTCGCACCGATGATGCTGTCGCGGTTAAGATATTCAGTGATGCTGTTTTCAGCCATTCTGTAAAGACTTCCGTACAGACCGCCTGCAATCGCCTGCTGTTCCATGCGGTAATTCTGGCCTTCACATGTGCTTGTAAGGTCGTAGTCTGTTATCGGGTTGAAAAAGTTGTCCTGAACGTTTTCGAGTTCAAAGGAATCTTCATCAATTTCGTGTGAGATGATATATGCTTCAGGGAAGGTGATGCGAATGATGTAGTTGTCATCATCGTTTTCAACAATAATATCTTCAGCATCAAATCCGGCGGTTATGATCCCTTCGTATGAGATTGTAAATGACTTTTTAGTAAGCGGAACTCCGAAATCCTCAATAGTAGTCCTGTTGTGGAAAGCTGCTGTGTTGCTGTAGCGGTAAGCGTAAGGCTGAAACTTAAGATCTTCGTAGATGTACGAATCAAGAAGTTCACGGCTGAGCGTTTCCTTCGGTGCCTGTGTGGTAGTGATCACTGTTGTCACGGTTGTTTCTTCCACGGCCTCAGGCACTTCGTTTTCAGCTAACTGTTCAGCACCTGCCGCAGCTAAAGCAGGATCAGCTTCAATGACCCTCGTCATTGCGTTTATATTACTCTTATAGATCATGTTGTCGCTTCGGTTCAGAAAAAATCCGGCAAGGAAGCATACGCATCCGGTAACGGTGAACCCGAGAGCAATGATCAGTCTTCTGAACCATCTGAACTGCTTTGTCTCTATGTACGCGTCAAGTGAGTCAGAAAATTTTCTGAAAAAATTTTTCATCCTGTCATTGTCCTTTCTGTTATCATATTCGGTAGCCTGTATCTGTGCTGATACAGCTTCAATTATTCTACACTTTGATGATAACATAAGGAGGACTCAAAAGCAATTAAGATTCAGTTACAAAGGTGATAAATTCCAGTAACAAAAGAAACAGAAACATTAATGAAATACTGATAAAGCCGCTGAGCCGGAGAGGGGACAGAAAGCGGATATTAAAAAACACCGCCACGCGGGTGTGACGGTGTTTAAGTGCTTACTGGAACATCATTCTGTATCTGTTCGGTGTGTGTGCTGTATTCTGCTGGAAAAGCCTCATGAAGTATTTTTCATCTTCGTAACCGCACTTTGAAGCTATTGCGGTTATACTCATTGAAGATGTGCATAAAAGGTACTTGGCAAGGGTTATCTTGCTCTTTATACAGTCCTGATGATAGCTTATTCCGAAATATTTTTTGTATATGTTGCGGAAGTAGCCTGTGCTTAAGCAGAGTTTCTGACAGAGTTCGTCAGAATAATGAGCCTCGGACGGTTCAAGATAGATGCTGTCACGAAGATTCTGGAACTCTGAAAAATGAGGCTGTCTCTGCTGGGCAGTCCTTGCTGCCGCCTCTGCTTTGATCCTTTCGCCCATTTCCGCTACAATGGAGTCGTAGTTGAAATCGTCCGAACTGCGTGTGCCTGAAATGCATACAAATGAATTCGTGCCGTACTCCGAGATATAAGAGGAAGCATGAAGAAGCATGCAGTTGAGTCTGTCGGCAAGATTATCACAGTAATTGTCCGGAAGATTACCGAAAGCGGCAAAGGCATAAGTGTTTTCCGAGATGCGTCCGCACAGTTCGTTGCGGTTTCCCGAAAGTGATTTCATTATGCCTGCTATCTCATTCAGTGTGACAAGCCTTGATTCATGGTTCTCAAACTGTATGTTTTCGGAGAAAAGCTCAGTTTTGAGAAGCAGGAAACATATGCTGCTGCCCGCCGGTGCCGATGAAGCCGCACGTTTTACAGCACCTTCAAAACCTGAACGGTTGAGCATTCCGGTGCTTGTGTCATGCTGCTGTGAAAGTCCGCGGCACTGAGTGAGATAGTTTATGTCGTTTTTCAGCCTCAGCATTTCCAGTGCGTTTGAAACGGTCTTCAGCCAGCTGCGGAAGATCGAGTCATATGTGTTCGGGTTACGGTATACTGTTACGATATACCCGAAATATCTGTCTCTGAAAAACAGCGGATTAAAATAGTATGCACACGGCTCGCTGCAGAAGGACAAAATAGAGGAAATATCATTTTCCGTAACAAATGAAGTCTTGTATTCGTTCGTGAAATCATTTTTAATAGTATAGCAGTTCATAACTGCCCCCGGGGTGCTTTCCGCCGGTTCGTTGTTGTACCAGTCTTCGAGAAGACAGAGATACATGGCATCAAGGTCTCTGACCATGTATGTGAAGTTTGAAAGAGTTGACACGTAATCGCTCATGGATGTACAGACGGTCAGTCTTTCTGCGAAATCGCTGAACAGATTGAAAAAGCGGTATTTCTTCTTTGCATTTTCCTCGCCCAGCTCGCTTCTGTACTCGGCACGGTCTATTCCGCATCCGCAGGTGTCACCTGTGATGAATTTTCCCTTAAGTGAGAGCTGCGGCTTGTATTCCGTGTGATTGATCTTAGAGAACAGAAGGCTCACAGCTTCAGATCCGAGTGCGAATCTGTTTCTGCGGTATGTTGACAGTACAGGGTAGTGGTATATTCTTTTTAATATGTATTCATATCCTACCACAAGCATCTCGTCCGGAACATTGACATTGTTTTCCGCAAGTCTGTCGAGCAGTCCGTAGGCCATGTAGTCATTTGCGCATATAAGCGCTTCAGGTTTCCTACGTTCGCCGGTTGTGTACTGATCTGCAAGTGCTTCGCCTGATGCTAACCAGAAATCACCGTAAATTACTTTTCTGCTGTCGAACTGGATACCGTGCTTTTCAAGTGAGCGCTTGTATCCTTCCACACGCTGTGCGGATACTTCCATGTCCGGTCTGCCTGTGAGGATGTCGATGTCAGTGCATCCGTGAACCTCGATCATGTGATCGGTTATGTCTTCCATATCGGCAACATCGTCCGTGTTTATCACTTCGAAATGATCCTGCATCAGATCATTGCCCGGGGCTCCGACAACTACGACCGGCATTTCCGGCTTTTTACTCAGCGCTTCACTGATCCTTTTCTGAAGATCAGAATTGATGATTGCTTCGGCAATAAGAATGAATCCGTCAAAACCTGAAGAATTGAGAAGTTCATAGATATTGTTTTCCTTGCGGCAGTCAAGAGTGTATACTGACTTGTCAGGATTGTAAATGTTGGAAATGACAACTGTATCAATGTTCAGTGCCTTAGCCTGTTCAATAATTCCCTCCATAATGCGACGCTGCTCTATGTCAGAAGCCTGTGCAGCAACAACTCCGAAAGTAAGTCGTTTTTTCTGCATATGTGATCACCTCTTAAATGTTCATATAAAAACCGAATGCCTCTTATGCAATTTTTAAAGCCTTGTGCTTTATTGCTTTTCCGTTTTGATCATGAACACTGACACGTCGTATCCTTACAACTTTACAATCCGTTATCCGTATGTAACCACTTAAATTATATCATGTAAACGCTTGTTGGTCAATAGACAAGTGTGCATTTTATCTACTAAAATGTGCGGAATATGGGTTGAAGAATTAGCAATATAATGGTAAAATAGTTTAGCGGAAGGGTTGTGTTATCGTTTTCTTTGTTAAACATGACCAAATCGGTAAATAAACTAGTAAAATGTTGCTGAAAAGCAAACACGGGAAAGGATTAGTGTTGAAAATGATTGATTTCAAAAAACTGGTCAAGTCAGGCGTGGCAGGTCTGACAGCAGCGTCTATGGTCGCTGGCATGGCTGCTATGTTACCTGGACAGTATAATGAAAATGCTGAGGTAGCATCCGTAAAGGCGGCTTCAACTGCTACAGTTGATCTTTCAAAGACCTATCAGTACATCCGCGGATTCGGCGGTATGAACCATCCGGAGTGGCAGAGCTACAACGGCGGCGGTGATATGAAAGATTCAGAAATTCAGACAGCTTTCGGAAACGGAGCAAATCAGCTCGGACTTACAATTCTCCGTATCTTTGTAAGCGATGACAAAAACGCATGGAAGAATGCAGTTCCTACAGCTCAGAAGGCTCAGAAACTCGGTGCTACAGTATTTGCAACACCATGGAATCCTCCGGCAAGCATGCGTCACGGCGGCGGCAAGCAGCCTACAAGCGGTCTTTATGTACTCAATGATGGTGCAGAAGGCGCTTATGCACAGCATCTTAATGACTATGTAAAGTATATTGAAAGCCAGGGCATCAATCTTTACTCAGTATCAGTTCAGAACGAACCTGACTATTCATCTGAATGGACATACTGGTCACCGGACCGTACAACAAACTTCATTGCTAATTACGGTCAGGCTGTAAAGAGCGGAACAAAAGCACTTCTTATGTCTCCTGAAAGTTTCCAGTACGGTTACGAAGGTTCAGGCCACGGTAAAATGTATTACAAGAAGATCATTCAGAATTCAAAGGCAATGGCTAACTGTGATCTTTTCGGTACACACTTCTACGGAACACAGCGCAGCGGCATGGATTATCCTACAGTTGAAAACAGCGGCAAGGAAATCTGGATGACTGAGGTTTATGTTCCAAACTCAAACGCAAACTCAGCAAATAACTGGCCTGAAGCTATTCAGGTAGCAGAAAACATCCACAACGGTCTCGTTGTTGGTAATATGAGTGCTTATGTATGGTGGTACATCCGCCGCAGCTACAGCCTTCTCACAGAAGACGGCAAGCCTTCAAAGCGCGGCTACATGATGGCTCAGTACTCCAAGTGGGTAAGACCGGGTTACAGAAGAACTGAAGTTACAGAACAGCCTCAGAACAACGTTCTCGTTTCAGCATACAAGGGCGACAGCAACAAGGTTGTTATCGTAGCTGTAAACAAGGGCACAACAGAAGTAAATCAGGCATTCTCAATCGGTGGTCAGACACTCAAGAGCGTTGACAGATACAGAACAACAGGTTCAGAAAACCTTGCAGCAACACTCGGAATGAGTTGCAGCGGCGGCGACTTTAATGCTCAGCTTCCTGCAAACTCAGTTTCCACATTCGTATGTACAATAAGCGGTGACCACGGCACAGCAAGTGACGGTTCAAGCGAAGCATATGTGCCTGAACCACTCAAGCCGGACGCAAACGGTTACTACTATCACGATACATTTGAAAAGGGCAATGACAACTGGGAAGCAAGAGGTTCAGTAAAGACTGAACTCAGCGGCAGAGCGCCTTATGAAGGTACAGAAGCCCTTGTTATTACAGACCGTACAGCAACATGGAACGGTATCCAGAAGACACTTGATGCAACAACATTCAAGGCTGGCGAAAAGTTCGCGTTCAGCGCATGCGTAAACTTCCTTGACGGTGACGTTAATACTGAAGACTTCTCACTTACTCTCCAGTACAAGGACAGCTCAGGTACAGCAAAGTACGCTAACATTGATACAAAGACATGTACAAAGGAAAACTACGTACAGCTCTATAATGGTGAATATCAGATCCCTGCTGATGCAGCATCTGACGTTGCACTCGTAATCGAGTCAGTAAATGAAACAGTAAACTTCTACGTTGATGAAGTTATCATTGCAAAGGCTGGCACAGCTATCAGCGGTCCTGCAGAACAGGCTCCGGTAACAACAGTTGTTACTACTGAAGCTACAACAGCTGCTACAACAACAGAAGCTCCGGTAACAACAGTTGCAGAAACAACAACAGCAGTTACTACAACAGTTACAGAAGCTCCTGCAGACACAAAGGGCGATGCCGATAACAACGGTGCAGTAAATACAGCTGATATCGTTGCTCTCGTCCAGCACCTTGTAGGCAAGGCAACAATTGAAGGCGACGGCTTTAAGAATGCTGACATGAACAACGACAGCAAGCTTTCAGTAATCGATCTTATCATGCTCAAGAATGCACTTGCTTAATGTAAATCGCAAAATTTGTATGGTTTAACCGCAATATTTGAATACAAATTATGATCGTACCGGTCTCTTTCCGCTGGAGACCGGTATTTCTTTTTCAAAAAACAGGTGAAATGTGTATTTTATCTACCAATTATGTGAAATGTGGGTTGTAACGATTTCAAATATATGATATTATAAATACATCAAAGGGAAATGTATACAAACACTTTACCGATTAATTAGTTACATCAGTACAATGTGTATTTTATTGTGTTTACTTCTTTCCTGTCATTATAACGAAATTATCTTTAAGCCTCTTAAATTTTTATATAAGAACCAACAAAAATCCTCAGAAAGTATTCTGCTTTCTGAGGATTTTTGTTTACATCGGGTGAATATAAGCGACGTTTTTGTGCTTTAATGTGTATTTGTATGTGAATAAACATGTACAAATGTGTGACGAAAGTGTGTTTTCTCCACTAAATATATAAAATATGGGTTGTCTGTGTGTCCGGTGCATGGTATTATTAAATTATTAACTTGCGTTATTAAAGAGAGTTATTGTGCAAATCGCAGATTAGTTAAATAAAAAAAGAAAGATGTATGGCTGGTACATCACAGACTGGTCTTCGGCTGTAAATGCAATACCGTACAGATAAAAATCGTATGCATACAACTTCTCACAGTACTTTCTTCAAAAACCAATTTGCCGGCATGAACGAAATTTGTCGCGATTGGAGCCGGGTTAGGATTATTGTATATAAATAAACAGACAGAAAAAAACATAAGTATTCATATTTTCATTATAGCGCAATTTGCTAAGGAAGATCTCCGGATATATGTATTGGAAAGAATGTTTTAAAATGGTTGATTTTAAAAGGTTCTGCGCTGCTCTTTCCGCAATTGCGCTCACCACAGGCACATTTGCGGTATTTCAGACAACGTCTGTCCAGCAGCTATCAGCAGATACGGTTTATGCCGCAGAAGGATCCGAAGCAAATGTATTTGAGGAAAGCGGAATATACGGGTTTTACCGCAGTACAGATGCAAACGGTTATTACATGTATTACGATATGGAAAGTGATACAGCAGCTTTTTCAGCGCGGAGCGGCTGTACGCTCGGAGCAGGTGATGCCTACTTTTAAAAAGCGGAATGCTTAAGTTTAGCCTTTATTTAAATATTTCCCGAATGCTTATCCCCCCTTATCCAAGGATCAGGGGGGATTTGTGCGGGAAGCGTATTTACGCGGCTCGCATATCTCTTTGTGCGTTTTCTCCACCGCTATATTCAGAATGTGGGTTGAAGAAACTGTACAATTATGGTATGATTTTATTATAAAATGGTTGGATTGTGTAAACAAATTGTGTATTTTAAAGCGATACAAATTTGAAACGGAGGAATTTAATAATGTGTAAAGTTAAAAAATCAGTGAAGAGTGCAGCTGTGCTTTTCTCTGCAGCAGCTGTTTTTGCGTCCTCATTTGCGCTTCTTAACAGAACCGCACCGGACATGACAGCATTCGCAGCCGGAACGATAGCTAACCCTGTCATCTGGGCAGACGTTCCTGATGATGACATTATCCGTGTAGGTGATACCTATTATATGGTAAGCACTACAATGTTCTTCAGCCCTGGCGCTCCTATAATGAAGTCTACGGACCTCGCTAACTGGGAGATCTGCAACTACGTATTCGATACGTACGCTAACGGTGATGTTCAGAACCTCACAAACGGCAAGAACGACTATGCTCACGGACAGTGGGCTACCAGTCTCCGTTACAACGAGAAGAAGAAAAAGTACTACGCTTTCTTCGGAAGCTATGGTTCCAACAAGTCGTACATCTGTTCGACAGACGACATTGAAAACGGCGAGTGGTCACGCGTTGAACTCAACGGTATGTATCACGATGCTTCCATGCTCTTCGATGACGACGGAAGAAATTACCTCGTCTACGGCGCGGGCGGCACCTGCAACATCAAGGAATTCAACTCCGATATGACAGGCTGGGCTTCGGGCGCACAGGAAAGACGGCTCTTCAAGACCAACTTTGATAACCTTG
>JBGUVZ010000276.1:0-3194 GCA_045220685.1 Oscillospiraceae bacterium
CAGGCAAAAACCGAAGTACTCGGATAAGTTTGACATGCTGCGCACATCATAGCGGCCGAACCCGTATTCAAAGATGATCTTGTCTTTGCCTGCGGACTGTTCGCACGTTTTCTCGAAAACACCGACTATCTCCTGCAAAGACATATCCTTATTGATATTTTCCTTAAGGAATTCCAATTGCTCATATTTCCGTCGGGTTACTGGATCTTCGGTTTCTTCAGGTTCTTCAGTGGTCTCAGTCGGCACGGCTTTTCCTATTCCTTCGAAATACTCCGCGATAACCTTATGATCACCACAACCGGTGATGATTATGAATTTGTCCGAAGGATCCTTGTATACGTCAATTGTATAGAATCCGGTTGCTGCAAATTCCCATGTATAATCATATTCGAGAATGGCATATCCGTTACTATACTTGAGGTTATTCAGATTGTTGTCGTTTAACCACTCCTTGAAACGGTCACTTCTGACAATAACAAAATCTGATTTCTGAAACTTACCCCTTGCACTCTTATCACTTAACGAATCTATTGTCTGAAGTTTGCTTTCGGCGTATTCCTTAAGCTCTGCTTCACTGACGGAAACGCTCAAAGACTTAAGATCATATCCTTCAGGGATCTTATACTGACTCACATCGTATTCATTGTTTACTTGTCTTCCGTCATTTACCATCCCGTAAATCTCTCTGTTTTGCTGCATACGGACAGTCCTGCTGTTGTGCACTATGAGAATAACAATATTGCCTATGATCATTAAGACGATTATGGCTACATAAGCATTCGGAAGAACAATACCGGCTATACCGAATTTCCTTCCCGTTCTGTCCTTCTTCCTTAATGAAATCAACCCTATTATCGAAATGATCATTCCGGCTGCAGGCAATAAAATCAATAAGCGATCTAACACCAGTCCAACAATAATGCTGTGTAACAGCATAGAACAAAAATAGTTTAATGCCAGTAATATCGGAAACAGAGCGGAAAGGATAAATCCTGCCAAACATAATTTACTTAGTTTTTTCTTCTGATCAGATGTATCTTCGGTGAGTATATTTTTGGCTTTTTTTCTGGGAGACGGCACAAACAAAACGAGTCCGGTTACAAGCAGCAGCACACCTGTTAAAGCAAAGAAGACAACTACAAAATGAAAATCAAAACCGAACACGGCTGCGCCTCCGTATATCCAATGCTTTCTCTTGGATTATAGCATCATTCTGATCATTCAATCTTCATCTTATCTATGTTTCTGATGATGCTTTCAGTCATCTTTTTTTGTCTTATAAAGTGCTTCGTACATGTCCTTATCCGAAAAGTAAGCAGTGGAGGTAAACTGATCAGCAAGGATAACATATGGTATTGCCGTTTTTAACAAGGTGTTACAATCTAACGTAACTGCAATTCTTAAAACATAACGGATAACAAACATGAAGATCGACCACCCGATTGCACCTGTATTTGATAAGCATTCCAAAGTACTGATCCTCGGAAGCTTCCCTTCCGTCAGATCAAGAGAGGAAGGCTTCTTTTACGGTCATCCGCAGAACCGTTTCTGGCGGGTAATGTCAGCAGTTCTAAATGAAGGCACGCCATGTACGATCGAAGAGAAAAGAGCATTTCTCATCAGGAATCACATAGCACTCTGGGACGTTATCGGATCGTGCGAGATATACGGTTCCTCCGATGCCAGCATACGTGACGCGACAGTCAACGACCTGAGCAAGATCCTTAAAGAAGCAGACATCAGAGAAATCTATGTGAACGGAAAGAAAGCTTATCAGCTTTACTGCAGATACACAGAACCTCTGACAGGAAGAAAGGCAGTCTGTCTTCCTTCAACCAGTCCTGCAAACGCTGCATGGAGCATGGACAGACTAAAAGAAGAGTGGAGCATTATAAGAAGCTCGCTCTAAGGGTTCTGTATAATGAAAGTAGCAAAGATGCAACCGCTGTTTGGTGTTGTTTATGTGATGCATCATCTATACTGTTTTCGGAGGTAAGAAACATGATCTTTTCCGAGAAACTTCAGATATTAAGAAAAAACAAAGGCTATACCCAGGAATCGCTCAGCGAGAAGCTTGGCGTATCAAGACAGGCTGTCGCGAAATGGGAAGCAGGCCAGGTCTATCCTGATATTTCAAATCTCATACAGATAAGCGAACTGATGAACGTGAGCGTTGATTATCTTGTAAAAGATCAGGACTGCGCGATGAACATAAAGACATATGCGGATCCCGATCTGGACGAGCTGATCTCTTTCAGGCTTGAAGCCAACGTCAATACCTATGCGGCCTTCATGAATGAGACTGATCCTACAAGACCCGCTTCACACGATTTCAGATATGAAAACGGCAGATACATGTACCACGACACTTATGTCGGCGGTGAAAAGTTCGCAGGCGAAGAAGCCGTCTGGAAAGACGGTGTTGCTGTCTATGCGATGAACTACATGGGCAGAGTATTAGGTGACGGCTTCAGCGGAAACTTCCTTAAGGAAGCCCTCCGTGCAGCTGACAAAAACATGCCGTACAGAGGACCCGAGATATTTCAGTCAGGCGAATACACATACAAGTGCAGTGTGACCGGTGACTTTACTTGGTTCCAGGGATATGAAGAGATCTACCGGAACAGCATAAAAGTTTATGAATGCATATTTCACGGCGGGGTTGTCTCATAACCAAATGAGGCATCCCTTTTTATCTGCCGATAGTTATGTCCGTCCTCAGTCAGGTCCTCACTTTTGAGTAAAATGAGGACCTAAGCCGGGATTATTAATTTGATCTGCGATCACCTGTAGTTCCTGATCATTTCAATGATCTGATTGTGAGTATATTCACCGTATTCGTAGTTATTCGGAATGTCAAATCCACCGCCTGCAGCGATATCAAAAATGTTGCATATCACTTCAAGGCAGCACTCGTCATCATCTGAACAAAAGTGAGTTGCCCTTTCCCATTCTTTTGCAAGAGCGGGATTCGCAAATATGGCTTCCTTAAGTTCGGCGAACTCCTGAGCTGTTCCGCCGCTGACAACGCCAAGCTGATCAAGACCGATCTCTTTCAATTCATTTGTTTTCATGGTTAGTCTCTCTTATCAGATCTGATCATCAGAAAACGTTGATCAAAGGCTTAGCTGCAAGAGCCTGTTCTTCATCAGAAACGATCATGTTCTCAATGATGATCTTTTTGCCAAAGCTCG
>JBGUVZ010000277.1:0-4071 GCA_045220685.1 Oscillospiraceae bacterium
TTGTGAATCTAATTACCAGAATGGATATTACATGTTAGCTTCCGAAAATGACTACAGTTCGAATGGTATTTCATGTGTTTCATCCAATTCAGCTGTAATGGAAAATCAGATAAACGAAGATGTGAAAATGAGTTATAACGATGAGTATACCTGCTTTACTTCCGAAGATGAAAAAGCATATCGCAGTATATACACCATGCCTGCAGTGACCAATATGATGTACAGAAAAGTTTCAGAGATCGTAACCAGTGAGTTTGCTGACTATTTCAATTCAGAAGAAAGAACAGCTGAAGAAACAGCTAAGGCTATACAGAATAAGGTTACTCTCTATCTGAATGAGATATCCTGACAGGCGCTTAGTTGTATGTGAACGAAAGGAAAAATGAATGAGAATAAAGAGAATACTAAGTTTTATTATGGCACTGTCACTTGCGGTTTCTGCGGTATCATGCGGGAACGACACTAAAGACCCGCTGAGGTCAGGTGATCTGACGACAGAAAGTGGGATCAGAAATACTTCATGGAAAAAGAATCCGAGCGGATATGACACCATCACAGTTTTTTATGATGAAACAAAAGTATGTGACGAAGATCTTACAGGAGCTTATCCTGTCGCTGTATCAGAGGATAAAATATACTATGTTTCTTACGGTTACAATGAAGAAGATAAGTGGAACGGATATATTGCTGATCTTTCAGGTGGTGCTATACAGGCTGATGAACATGATGATATTGCAGCTGCTGCAATGATTTACAGAGATGATAAGAGGATCGTTTACTGTGGTATGGATGATGACGATGACGGCAGTATTGTCTCCCTTGATTTATCGAATGGTAATACAGTATATGCTGAAACAGGATATGTCCGGTATGCAGTTTCAGATCCTTCAGGCAACATCTATGTTATTAATGAATTATTTAAGCTGAAATATTTCGATTCATCACTTAATCTCGTTAAGGAATATGATCTTTCTGAACAGATGAAAAATGACTTTTCCGAAAGATTTATGTATGACATGTGCGTTTCTGATGACGGAAAAGTTTATTTCGTAATCAGTGAAAAATATGTCTGCCATAATATCTATACTGTAACCGAAGAAGGAAAACTGATCGATATAACAGGTGAAATTACTGACCTTGATGGCTGTGTAAACAGACTGTTTACGAACTCTGACGGCAATCTTGTTCTTGCTACCGGATACGGCACTGTATTAACAGACGTTATTGATCCTGAAACCGGCAATGTCCTTTATATGTATGAAAATTACGGTGCAGATGAACTTATCGGCACTTCGGAAAAATACGACCTTATATATACCATGGCCGATGGAATATATGGCTATAACTATAAGGAAGACTCAGAAGAACTGATCGTGTCAGAAGATGTGATCCCTCATGTTAGTTCTTCGTATGCTTCCTCATTCATGCAGGGAGATATGCTTTATATGTCTCTTGCAGAACCTGTGCCTCCGTCACTATATGTCGTAGACCGGAAAACCGGTGAAACTTCGAAATCAGAATTCCCGGGCTGTGACTGTGCATGTGTGGGTCCTGACGGAAAACTTTATTATATTTCTTCTGAATTTCAGCTTAAAAGCTCAGATGATGGTTATACTTATGAAACGGTTTTATGCTCTGTTTACAGACATGATGATGACGGAAATGATACATTGCTTTTCAATCTTCCTGAACTTGAATTTGAAAGTCAGACTGCTGATTTAGTTATTAATTCTGAAGGAGATCTTATTGTTCTTTATGATGATGAAGACGGAAACAGGTACTTAATGATCTACGACAATTCAGGAAATCTTAAAAGTACTGTTTATCCGGAAGATTTTACTGAATATGATATTTCTTTGTTTCTGAATGAGGATAAAAATGTATATTTAGCGATTGCAGACGTCATAGAAAACAAAACCCATATTTATTCACTTGACAGTCAGAATAATGAACTTAAGGAAGCTGGTTCTCTTGATGTCAGTTCAACTCAGCGAATACAGAACGGAAACTGCGGCTATGATCTTTATTATACTGATCTTGCTGGTATTATAGGCTGGAAAGCTGAATCGGGTACAACCGAAGAGGTCATTCAGCTTGCTGATATTGACGGTTCATTGTATAACAGAAATATTGTATATTCTCAGCCATTAATCATGAATACATCTGAACTTGCCTGTGCGAACGGTATTAAACTTGTCAAAGCAGATGAAGAACGACTTGCCGAGCTTAATTCAAGAGAAGTTTTAACTCTCGCTGTTTCAGGTACTGAACCTATCAACAGATATGTTTCCAGGTTTAACAGGGAAAGCGACTCCTGTCACATACTTTTAAAAGATTACCGCAGGAATGGAAATCCATTTGATTATTCAGATGGAAAAGCTGAGATGGATGATCTTGCAAAAGATATTATTGATAATAAT
This sequence comes from Oscillospiraceae bacterium, assembly GCA_045220685.1. Classification (GTDB taxonomy): domain Bacteria; phylum Bacillota; class Clostridia; order Oscillospirales; family Ruminococcaceae; genus HUN007. The sequence continues at coordinate 2,421 of JBGUVZ010000277.1, forward strand.
ATTCCAGATATAATTATGCTTGACTACATGGATCTTTCTTCGTATATCACAAAAGATTTCTTTGCTGATCTTAAGGAAATTGCTGATAATGATCCTGAATTTGATCTTTCAGATATTTATCAGAATGTACAGGACGCATTTACATTCAATAATTGTCTTTACACGATCCCTGGTTGCATCAGTCAGAGCACACTTACAGCTGCAGAAAAAATACAGTCAATGGATTACAGAACATTAGCTGACTCAATGGACTTTTGTTAAGAAGATGTATACTATTTTGCTTCTGATCCATATGATATCATATTATCATATATAAACGATCACATTGATATGAAGAATAAAAAATGTGATTTTGATAACGATATATTTATTTCGCTGCTTGAAGGATTCCAGAATAAAAAGGAATATTCCTTAGAAGAAGGTTCGGAAGCAGAAGATGAGAATATTCACAGATTCAGAAATGTAAATATTGATTCGCTTGATAGCTTTTTATGGTCAACCGGAAGCACCAGAGAGCCATATTCCACTGCTTATGTGACAGGCTGGCCATCTGAAAACGGAGGAAAAAAGATAATTCATCCGGGCTATTCATTTGGTATAACAAAAAACACTGAACATAAAGACAGCGCATGGGAATTTATAAAGTTCATTTTAAACAGCGGGGAGTCTGATCTGAATGAGGATTTTGGCGACGGCTTTTCTATGGAAGGCATTAGTAAATCAGTTTCAGAAAAAAAGATCGATGAATTCTTAAATGAAACAGCATCTTTAAACGAGTATTCCTGCTCTGAGGATGATCTTAAAGCGTACAGGGAATGCCTTGAAATGCCGGCATGTTCTGATATGATATATCAGGGCGTTATCGGAATTATAAGCGAAGAAATAGTTCACATATATGAAGACCGAACTGCCGAAGAAGTGGCAAAATCAATTCAGAACAAGGTTACTCTCTATCTGAATGAGATATCTTAAAGCTTAAAACAAAATACAATAAACCCGAAAAAGCGAGGAACATCGAAATTCCTCGCTTTTTCATTGAATTATCAGCTGATTTATGATATAATTCTATTAGTTTGATTTTTTATCATATGATGAACAGTACAACAGGTACTCATTGATTGGAGAGGTAAACGATATTATGAAAATAAAAAAGATGTTCGCTGATAATTTTAAATCAATGAATAACTTTGAAATGACCTTCGGAGATTACGTGATCGTTATTGGTAATAATTCCGCAGGTAAAACAACTGTGCTTCAGGCACTTGATTTTCTTCGCTTTGCCTGCGTTTCCAGTATAGAAGATTATCTTGAAAGCCATGGCTTCAGACCAAATGATTTGTTTTCCAAATTCCAGGCTAAAAAAACTATCAGATTCAGAATTGAATTTGAGGATAACGGCAGTATAATTAAATGGGAAATTGCTTTTACAGGAAATAATAAGGATAATTTTGTACTTAACAGCGAAAAGATATATTCTGATGATTCTGTATATCTTGAATCAGGCAGCAGGAATACATTTGTTCTGAATGAAACTACCGGAGAAAAGAAAGACTACAGTGGTATATCATTCCGTTCATCTGTTATGTATTCGCTTAATGACAAGTTGATCAGTAATTGCACAGCTGTAAGAAAGATAAAGAACTTTTTTGAA
>JBGUVZ010000278.1:0-6840 GCA_045220685.1 Oscillospiraceae bacterium
GGAATTCTGATTATTGCAATGGGCTTTGACAAAGAACTTAAGTACATCGGACCGAACGGTGTTCCTTCTGATCAGTACATGCCTGACAACTATAATAACAATAATAATTACTACAACAACTACTGATAACTTTCATCAGACACGCTTCTGGTGATCCGAAATAATTAAAAATTAACTCCTTCACTTTCTGTGATTTGAAAGTGAAGGAGTTTTTGTTTTACAGTAAACAAAAGCAGATCCGCAGCGTGTGCTGCGAATCTGCAAGAACTTACTGATTATCTGTTGATTATTCATCCTCTTCAGTATCTTCGTCATGACCGATATCTTTTTCGGTCAGATAGATATTGTTCCTTAAGTATTCAGTGTTTGCGTAGAAGTCGACTGTGAGAATGGACATTCCGTCCCAGGTCTCGTCAAATGCCCATGTTCCTTCTGCAGGTACACGAAGCTGTTCGGTCTTGTAGCGTCCTGCAACGAAAGGCAGGTACAGACTCATGAAATACATGTCAGTAACGCTCATGTCCGAACCAACGAATTTCATCGCTTCGTTCATACTTTTGCTGAACTGTGCCGGACGGATCTTGGTTATTCTTTTCATCATCTGTGTGATGACTGTGCGCTGTCTCTGGGTACGTTCAAAGTCAGCGTCGCCTATATATCTTATGCGGCTGTATGACAGCGCCTGCTTGCCGTTCATAAGGAATGTGCCATCGGCAACAGGAAGAAAGCTGTCGTACTGATCATCGCCCATGATCTCGTTTACTTCGTTGTAGAGGATCTCATTGATCGCATTTGCTTCGTCGGCTGAAACAGTTATCTGAACGCCTCCTACAGCGTCAACGAGATATGCTACTGCCTGGAAGTTCAGTGTTACGCATCCGTCTATCCTTACCTTGAAATTATCTTCAATGGTGTCCTTCAGAAGTTCCGCACCGCCGTATGCATAGGCAGCATTGAGCTTGTCGGAACCGCATCCGTCGATCTCAGTGTAGATGTCGCGCATGAATGAGGTCATCTGGAAGCGCTTTTTCTTGTGGTTTATCGACAGAAGTATCATTGAATCTGAAAGACCTCTTGTGGATGTATCTCTTGTATCCTCACCGATTATCAGAATGTTTTTGATCTCGGAAGAATAGAGCATCGTATCAGGGTCGTTTACATATTCACCGCTTACTTCAAGAGGATTTATCTTCGAGATGTAGTAAAGAGCGACTGATGAATAGATAAGGAAAACCGAGATAAGTGCGACTATGAATAGCCTTATAAACAGTCCTGCACGGGATTTCTTTTTCTTCGGTCTTTTTGCAGACGCTGCTTTTTTATTTACCTTAACGTTTGAGTATTCTTTTTCTTCGGCAGGTCTCACAGGCTTTGCCGGAGCAGTGCTTCTCTGAGCACTTGATGTACCTGATGCCGGACGCGGCTTTGAAGCCGGTCTTGCTGTATTCTGTGCGGGAGCAGGTCGTTTCTGTGTCTGACTGTTTCCTGCTACTCTTCTCTTTTTATGTGTCGTTCCCGTCTGTGCGGTATTTTCATTTACCTTTTCCTTTACCGGTACCGCCATTGTAAGTGTATCGTGAGCTTTTTTGTTGGCGGCACTGAGCTCAGCGCGTCTTTTCTTTTCACTTTCTATATCACCGGTGCGGTAAATTCTTGTCTGTCCGGCCTGCGGCGGAACTTTGAATTTCATCGTATCCTGATTATCATTTGAATCTTTATACGACACGTTGTCACTTCCTTGCTTTGTTAATGCTATATATAGATTATAATCATTTTGCAGACAAAAATCAATCCTTTTATCCGGAAGGAGGAGTTTAAATATTCCAAAAAACTTGCTTTATATTTTTTTTCAGGTATAATTGTATATAGCGTGACATAAGTGAAACGCTGATTTATTATTAAATCAGCGTGGGGTTCGGGGCGAAGCCCCGAAGATCTCCCTTTGCAAATCCGGCGCAGCCGGATTTGCGATTAAAGTCATACACATTAAGAAAGGAAATAATAGAAGATATGAGCGAAGAAAAAAGAGAATATGTGATAGGAAAACTTGAAAAATACGCAGGGATAATTGAGGGTATCAGCACTGCGGCGCAGTCATTCATGCCTCCGGAGACCAAGGCAAAGCTTTTTGAACTCCACGGACTGAATTCGGAACTGCTGGAAAGAGTACGTAACAACTCATTTGAAATAGCGATCGTAGGTCTTGAAAAGGCAGGCAAAAGCACTTTCGCCAACGCCCTGATCGGACTTGACATACTTCCGGCGAAGGAAGAAAGATGTACATACACATCTTCATGCGTAAAATATGCAGACCAGACCTATGCGGAAGTGGAGTACTACACTGTCGAAGAGTTTAACGAAAGATTTGAATCAAATCTCAGAGCACTCGGAGCAGACTTTGATTCATACGAATACGGAAGAGTAACTCTTGCCGAAATCGAAGCTAAGATAAACGAAAACGATCTTGATGCCAACAGAAGAAATATACTCGAAGATGTTTCAGATATGATCCGCAGTGAGTTCGTTATAATGCCTCTGCTCGGAAAGTCAGACCAGCATTTCAACGAAGCTTCCATGAAGGATGCGGAATTCAAAAACTTGATACAGAATCCGGACAGAACGGACGGGGAATATGTTCCGAAGCCTTCTTTTGCAGTAAAGAAGATCACAGTTTATTCTAATAAACTTGAGGATATGCGTAACTGTATCATTTATGATGTACCGGGCTTTGACAGCCCGACAGCTATACACATGGAGCAGACAAAGGAACGTATGGACAAGGCAGATGCCATTATCCTCATCGCCAATGCCTCCAAGCCGAGTCTTACCGGTCCGCAGCTGACTATTTTCAGTTCCGGTGTCGATTCCGACAATATCCCGTTCAATGAAAAGGTATTTGTATTCGCCAACCGTGCTGATGAAAGCAAGGATCTCGAATACAATATGGGTACCCTGAAAAATGATCTGGACAAATATCATATACTCAGGAAAAACGACAGCAACAGACTTATTCCGGGATCAGCTTACGCAGCTTTATGTATTCTTGATGGCAGAAACGACGATCAGGCCGTAGTGAATCTGCAGGCAAACGGCATTTCTGACGGCATAGAGGAAATAAAGAAAAAACTGAAGGAATACAACGATGTAGTTCGTATTCATGTCATAGAAAAAAGAGTTGAGAATCTTGAACGTATGATCCGTGAAACTGCAGACGAGATAAAGCTTGCGTGCGGTGCGGCTTCGCTTTCGGACGAATCCAATACAGACATGATAAATGCTTTTGTGGACGTACAGAATAAGATAAAGGAAAAGCTTGTATTCTACAGCAGCGAAATAAGAAAGATACTCGATGAAAAGCCGCTTACTAACGCACTGTATGAAGCTCTGAAGGATAAATTAAATACAGAGTCTATGCTTCCGGATGAATCAGAGATCTCATATATCAAAGAAAGATGCACGCAGAGTACTGCACAGTTTGAAGCCGGACTTCGTGAGTTCAAGCGTTCTGAAGTCCGTGAGATCTTTTCAGATATTACCCAGTGTGTCACGGAAGATCTGAAAAGAGAAATAGCTGATGAACTGACAGGAATTCTTCTTGATGCATTCGGCGTGGGTTCAGATCATTTATACTTTGAAGAAGTAAAAGCAATGACCAAGGAATATGTTGAAGGATATTTCAAGGGCTTCAATTTGAAGACGATCCAGCAGACACTTACACTGCGTTTCTGTGATGAAGTATTCGAACTTCTTATCAGCAAGCCGTTCCTCATGCCTGACAGACTTGACTACTTCTTAAAGAACATCGATAATATAGCAGCTCTTGCTGTTTATGATCACACTGCAGAGGATACACTTATAAACAACTCCAGAATGGATATTGCCGATATGCCTCTGGTAAAGAGCATACTGTTCCATGAAGGTACTGAGGGAGCACATTCGTTCAGTACGGTATCACCGGAGAGCAGACAGAAATTTATCAGCGACCTGAAAAAAACCATCACCTTTAAACTGCATAATAATCTTGCAGAACTTGATGCGCTGGCTGAACAGACTGTGGACTGGTGCTGTGAGTCGGGACTCAGCGTATACAGCTTTATCCAGAGTCTTAACAGGATCCTGCCTGATCTGAGATTCAAGAGATATGACAGCGTAAAAGAGTGCGATGAACTCATGTATTATCTCACCATTACAAGTGAACATCTTGAAGCTCAGATGACAGGTGAAAGCAGTAAAATGAACCTTCTTGTATCGAGATATGGTGAAGCGTGCAAGTCAAGGGAAAACACTCATGAATGGGTTATCGACCGCTTCAGGGAAGATATCAGCATTCTCGCAGGCATAATATCAGGACCGGTGGTAAATGCTCTTGGACTGGAGATACCGTTTGTCGCAAATGTTACCGACATCACGGATAAGATAAAACAGAACGTGCAGGATAAGGACACACTGTTCGTTGATTTCTATGGTAAGGTTTATCCGAAGAGCGAGTACAAAAAGCTCGAGGAAAATGAATCGCTGCAGAAGATCAACAGTGAAAAGAAAGTAGTTCTTGAAAATATCGAAATGCTGCTTAAAGAATCAGGAATGTGCTGATCTAGGACGTCGATTAGTTCATAAATCAGAGCAGGGAACGAAGCTCCGTCCCTGCTCTCAGATCTTATTATAAAATCAGAAATGCCGCTCCGGAAAAAGCTCCGGAGCGGCATTAGTGTTTATGTTCTGTTTTTTATTCGCCCTTGTAGTTTACGATGTCATCGAGAAGAGCAGGTACCTTTTCAGCCATTTCATCGTCCTGGAACTGGCATGTACCAACAACGCGGTGACCGCCGCCGCCGTACTTCAGCATCAGGCTTCCTACGTTTACGTTTGAAGTTCTGTTGAGTATGCTGTGGCCTACTGCGCATGAGCAGCCGAGACCGCCTCGTCCGTTTACGATCCATACTGAGATGTTCTGCTCCGGATAAAGGCTGTAGATCATGAAGCGGTTGCCTGTGTAAATGGTCTCAACACCGCGGAGATCAGTTATGATAACGTCTTTTCTTACTTCGGTGTGTTCGTGTACCATCTTCTTGAAAAGCTCTGTCTGTTCGTTGTAGACAGCGATACGCTCCTGAATGTCAGGAAGAGCGAGTATCTCATCAGTGTTCATTGTTCTGCATGCATGGAGAAGTTTTTCCATGAGCTGATAGTTACTGATGGTGAAGTTTCTGAAACGTCCCAGTCCTGTACGCGGGTCCATAAGATATCCTACGAGGATCCAGCCTGAAGGATTGAGGACTTCGTCTATTGTGAGATGGCCGGAGTCAACCTTGTCAACTGCCTCCATCATGTCGTCAAAGTGTGAGAAACGTTCCTTGCCGCCGTAGTAGTCATAGATGATTCGTGCGCAGGAAGGAGTGATACGGCTTTCGCCCTTGTACTTTCCTTCAAGCTGGTTTCTTTCGTGTTCGCTTGAGTGATGGTCGAACCAAAGTCCGCATCCTTCAACGAAAGGAACGTTTGCAAGCACGTCATCCTCAGTTACCTCAAAAAGTCCGTCCTGAAGATCCTTAGGATGAACGAATTTCCATGAATCAACGATGCCCACTTCAAGAAGAAGTGCTCCGCATGCAAGTCCGTCAAAATCTGATCTTGTTACAAGTCTCATAATTAATAACCCCCAAATCGTTTAATAATAGTGAACGTCAGAATGTATCTGAAGCCCCTACAGCATAATCATTTATACTATAACCCGCATATGAGTTTTACACGGGTGTTTAATACATATATTCATTATACACTATTTCTTTAAATATTACAAGAGTTTTTAATATAATTCGTAAAATTTGATGCAATATAAAGGCGGTGTGTGTTTATTATGCTTATCGGACAGGGCATAAAAAACCCCTTCGTCCGCGAACGAAGGGGTGAGAAAAATATCAGTTTTCTTCTTTTTCGATTACTTTGATTCCGAGAACGTCGAGGTTTTCTTTGTCTACAACTGAAGGACACTCTGACATGAGTTCGCTTGCGTTCTGTACCTTCGGGAATGCAGTTACGTCTCTTAAGCTGTCGCAGCCGCACATGAGCATTGAAAGTCTGTCAAGACCGATGCCGAGACCACCGTGAGGCGGTGCACCGTACTTGTAGGCTTCAACGAGGAATCCGAACTTGGCTTCGATCTCTTCTTCAGTAAGTCCGAGTGAACGGAACATTCTCTGCTGGAGTTCGTAGTCAGTGATACGCATTGAACCGGATGAAAGCTCGATACCGTTGAGAACGAGGTCGTAAGCCTTGGCAAATACCTTTTCAGGTGCTGTGTCGAGGTACTGGAGACATTCGTCCATAGGCATTGTGAACGGATGGTGCATTGCGAGCCACTTGCCGCTTTCATCATCGTATTCGAAGAACGGGAATTCTGTGATCCAGAGGAAGTTGTAGCCTTCAGGGATGATGTCGAGCTTTTTTGCAACGTTAAGTCTGAGAGCGCCGAGAACAGGGAGTGTTACCTTGTTCTTGTCTGCTACGATGAGAGCAACGTCGCCCTTTTCACATCCGAGAGCAGCAAGTATTGCTTTGATCTCTTCTGGGGTCATGAACTTTGAGAATGAACATGTCGGTTCTTCATCGTTCCATCTGATATATGCCAGACCCTTGGCACCGATACCCTTTGCAGCTTCGGTGAGTTTGTCTATTTCTTTTCTTGTAAGTGTTGAAGCGGCGTTCTTTGCAACGATACCTCTTACGCTGCCGCCGTTTTCGATTGCAGATGTGAATACACCGAATCCGCATGACTTAACGATGTCGGAAATATCAGTTATCTCCATGCCGAATCTTGTATCAGGTTTGTCTGAACCGTAT
>JBGUVZ010000279.1:0-3918 GCA_045220685.1 Oscillospiraceae bacterium
GCTCTCGCGGTTGGAGAAGGAAGTATAAAGACCGTCAGTTGAAAGAATGATTGCAAGAGGCTTCTCGTAGCTGTAAAAATAATTGAACATTTTTATAGCGTTTGAATTACAAAGTGAAGAAGTTAGGTTTGCCGGACAGCTTTCATCATCAATAATTGGCATGTAAGCCTCACCGCACTGCTTGATCACAACGAGGCTTCCGTCCCCTAGCTGCATTCCGAAACTGAATGTATCTGTAAGGACAGCCACCAGCAGCGTTGAACCGTAGATCGATTCGATCTTGATCGTGGAAAGTTCCTCATCAGTAAGCTTTTCACGTTCTTCCTGCTTAACAGGATTGTTACGGTAATGTTCATTTACAACGTCATACCAGTTCTTGATAATGAATTTCTGGATCTTTGTTATAAGATGATCAGGATCATCCTGGAACTTTCTTTTAAATTCTTCTGGATCGGAACAGAATTCATCCACAGCTTTTATAGCAACTTCAACACCTGCTTTTGAACCGAAGTCACTTCTGAAGTGTTTCTTACTGCCGTGTCCGTCGGCAACAGCTGCAACAGCATATGTATCCGTTGTCTTGTAAGCTGCGTAGTCCTGGCACACTGTATCAGTCTCAACGTGACTTGCACCACGGACAGCTTCGCTTAATCCGATGTACATTATTGACTCATCCCTCTTTTCTTAATCAAATCGAAACTTCTTGATTACCATCCGGTATCGAATGGTACGTCCTTAGGGAATTCGTCTGAATCTACAATGTTCTTGATCTGTTCAGCAAGCTGTTCCTGCTTCTTGTCAAGAACGTCAACATCATTGAGATCGCGGAGAACGTCATCGGCAAGAGTCATACTCTTACTTCCGATCTGTGAAGATGTAACTGCGATCTTTTTGATGAGCTGAGCAAGCTGACCACCTGAATAAGCATGAACAACAGTGTCAGGTGATGTTGTAAATTCAGCAAGCATATCGTCGTTTGCTTCCTTGCCGATACCAAGAGCAACCTTAAGGCCGTATCTGTACCAGCTGTTCACCTGAAGCTTTCTGAGTCCTGCCTTATAGTCGTCAGTCGGATAACCGTCTGTCATAAGGAAAATAACAGGAGCGAATGAAAGTGAAGGTGAATTTAAAAATTCTGATCTTGAAAGCTTTCTGTTGAGCTCCTCGAATGTCATACCGAGGTCTGTGATACCCTTAGCTTCAAGTCTTGCCCATTCAAATTCTTCTACTGAGATCGGTTCCGGATACATCCATGCACATCCTGTTGAGAATGTAAGAACTGCGATCTTGATATCTGTATCGGCTTCACCGATGCTTCTTATTTCAGGCATAAGCTCTTCCATTGCTGTGTTGAGCTCTCCCATTTTTGTTCCCTTCATACTGCCTGATGTATCTATAAGGAAAAATATTACAAGACTTTTTCTCGACACGCCTGTCGCGCCAAGCGGATCGTCATCATCAAAGTCCATCAATTCTTTTGCTTTAGTGCTGAAATCTTCCATGGTAACTTAATACCCCTTTCTATAATTCGATATTTACCCCGCCTATATCAGCTGAAACGCCTGCCCAGAGAGGGAATCCCTTTCCGGAAGCGACTTCATGTGTGGATCCGTCAGGCATCTTTACCTTCCATACCTTGTCGGACATATTCTTGATACCAAGTACACCCTTCTGGATCTTGTTTTCAACAACTTCCCCTACGACTGTGCTGAAATCATCTGAACCAGGTACAGAATCACACATATAGATCTTTCTTCCCACGTAGATCGGTGTTCTGTAATCACGGTTGCTGAACTTGAGTGTTGCGTATTTTCTGCCGCATCTTCTGCAGATGAGAGTGTTGTTTTCACCTTCGTCATATGCAGATGAGAAAGTTGTTCTGCCGCAGTAGCATGGCAGGATCTCAGAACGAAGTCTGATGAAGAGCTTCTGCCATTCATTTTCGATGATTCTCTTGTTAGCCTGTGAAATACCTGTTGTGAATGTGAATGTAAATGCCTGTCTGATGTAATTCGGATAGATTCCCCAGAACTTGATAACGTTGTCGTGGATACCCTTTACCGGACGGTTCGTATCATTGTTAGGGTCAAATACGAATACAGCTTCCTTGCCGTAATGCTTGAGTTCGGCTGTTTCTGTAAGACATACTGTCTTAACAACCTTTTCACCTTCAAGCGGATCGCCTCTGAAGAGGAGCTTGAAGAGTACGACCGCAAGTGAATACTTGTCTGTCTGAACGTCAGGACGGCATACGCCGCGGACGATTTCAGGAGCCATGTAGCCCGGCTTACCGCCGATACCGAAGTTATAGCCGTCAGGAGCGATGTTGTCGCAGTCACAGACAAGAACGTCACCGTTTGCAACGTTGATGAAGAAACCGCCGTCGTTAAGGTCCTGATAACTCTTTCCGGCTCTGTGGAGCTGTCTGAAAGCATTAACTATATTTATCGCAGCAGTTACAAGAGCATTTAAGTTCTTGAACTGTACTGTTACTCTGTGAGCCTTTCCTGTGTTAGGATCAACTTCAAGCTTGTACATGTTGAGGATGTCTACGAATGAATCGTACTCCGGCGGTCTTAATGTCATGAGATAACCGAAGCTGTCGTCAACACCCATCTTTGTAAGATACTTAGGCCAGAGGAACTTGTCGCTTGGCGGGCCGTCCTTGATGTTTACTTCAAGGTTCTTTCTGAAGGCCTGCGGATCACGCATCTTGTCCATGTCGTACCACTTGAGGGCATATTTAAGATTGTTGTATTCAACAAGATATACAATACCCTGTCCGCCGCGGCCAAGAGTGCTTATGACTTTCAACTCACCGCCGTATTCCATAGGAATAGTCTGACCTGGCTTAAATTCTACCATTTTCTATCATTCCCTTACTATAATATTTATTTTTTCTCACGGAAACCCTGGTTAGTTACAGATCAGCACGGAGAAACGTATGCGTTCTCTCCGCATGCAGATCAGTGTTTCCTTATAAATTCAAAATGTATTCCGTTTGTCATGCAGAATTTATGCACGTATGAGTTCTCACGGCACTGGATAGTGATAGCCGGGCAGAAAGCAAATACGTTGCTGCCGATAAACTTGATCGTTTCCGGAAGTGTAACGTCACGGAGTGTTTCACAACCCTGGAAAGCTGCATCGCCGATGCTTGAAACACTTGCAGGAATAACGATGTCTTCAAGGTTTGAGCAGAATGAGAATGTGTCTTCCTCAATTGCTGTAATACCCCAAGGAAGCTCAATTCTTTCGAGCGAGCTGCATGAACTGAATGCACCCTTCTGAATTACTCTGAGTGTATCCGGAAGTGTTACTGCACGGAGCTTCTTGCATTCTGAGAATGCATATTCGCCGATGACCTTGCATGTTGAAGGTATCTTGATAGTCTTCAGGAATCCATATCCGTCAAAAGCAAAACTGTTGATAACGGTATAGCCTTCCGGTATTCTGACATTAGGGAAAATTTTGTACTTGATAGCATCAAAAGGTCTGAATGGCTTCTGCTTGATCTGAGCTTCTTCCTTTTCTTCCTTTCCGGCTGATGACTTTTCCTGCTTTGCTGGCGCAGCGACAGGTGCCGGTTCCGGTTCCATCTTGATCTCAGGAGTGAATGGCCAACCAAACATGTGGGTAAAGCAGTCAAGAACAAATTCTGTAGCATAAGCAGAAAGGAACATATCGTTGAGCATGTATTCCCTTGCCTTAACGATGGAAAGTTTCTGATCAGGCTCATCGAGCATCTGTGTTATTACGTTGTTGTTGATTACATTCTTGATAAGTCGTCTCTCTTTTTCAAGATCCGGCATGTAGTCATTGAGGATGCCGGTAAATCTTTTTGTGTCCCTGAACAACTCGACTCCGTTTTCTTCTATAATCTTTTTCAGAGCCGCCTTTACTTCGTCTATGTTTTCG
>JBGUVZ010000280.1:0-10935 GCA_045220685.1 Oscillospiraceae bacterium
GTATCAATGGTCGCAGGTACAGCAGCAGTACCGGATGCTCTGGATACCGTCAGGGCGGGACAGTTACTTGAAGAGACAGAATTTGACTACAAGGCTATACCGTGGCGTGTAGCTGAAAATAAGCCGGCTAAACAGGATTTTGAGATTACCGATGACGGGATATTTCACATAAAGGTATTAAAGGCTGAAGGTGCTGACAAGGAAAAATGGGATCTGCAGACAAGATACAGATATTTAAACTTTAGTGCAGGTCATACGTATGAGATAAGCTTTAAAGTCAAGGCCAAACGTGAAGGCATGGAGCTCTGTTCAAGAATCTCAAATTACAAAGGTGATGAAGAATACTGTGTATTAGATTCTACAGAAATGAAGAACGGTCCGCACATGGGCGGTAAATGGGGCAAGGCTATGAAGCTTTCCACCGAATGGACGGAAGTGACTGGTACATTTATACCGACTAAGGACCTTGAAGCATGTCAATGGGCTTTTGAATATGCCAAAGGTACACAGTACGAAGGTAATGCTGAAGACGGCGATGAGATATGGTTCGATGACATGTCGATCTGGGATGCAACAGGCAGTGGATATGGCTATCCCTGGAATCATTTCGGTATGATCAGCCGTGTTTTCAGCGGACTGGAAAACAACTTTATTTCAGTAAATCAGGTCGGATATTTTCGGGATTCTGAAAAGATTGCAGTGTTCGGTGACAATGCAGGTGAAATTAATTACATTGATTCCTGGTACGGAGAAGCGAGTATAAATATTCCGAAGCCGGTCAAATTTGAGGTAGTGGATGCAAAATCGGAAACTGTTGTGTACAGCGGTTATTCAACTGATCCGGTTAAAGATGCCGATTCAGGTGATACCGTCTGCAAACTGGATTTTTCAGAACTTTGTCTGCCTGGTAAATACTATATCAGAATAAAGAATGATAAGAATGCAGAGAAATATTATCGTTCTTATGAATTCGAGATCGGTAACGATATTTACACAGAGAAGGATCAAGATCTTTTTACTAATGCCATGAACTACTTCTTTCAGAACCGTTCAGGTATCGATATAGAAGAAAGGTACATTACATCAGGCGACAAAAAAATTCTTGCGCATAGGGGCGGCCATAAGACGGATACAGCTTCAGTTCAGAAGGTATGGAAGAATGAATACCCTGAAAAAAATGAAGCAGAGAAAACAAAATCGTCTGAGATAACTGCAAACGGCGGCTGGTATGAAGCTGAAACACACAGCAAAAATATGATAAACGGCGGAATGGCAGTATGGACACTTCAGAATCTTTACGAAATGCAGACACTTCAGGGAAGCAGTGCATTCGACGACAATTCCGGCAAGGTGATCATTCCGGAAAGAGGAAATAAAATTCCTGATATTCTTGATGAGGCGGCTTATGAACTTGACTGGATGTCACAGATGAAGATAAGTGCTGATGATGAGGAGTGGGGCGAAAAAGCAGCCGGACTCTATTCACACAGAATATGTGACAGCAAATGGACCGGAATTGCGATAAAGCCATGGGATTATGTATCTGAATGGAAGGTCGAACGTATAGCCAAGCCGCCTACATTTGCAGCAACGCTGAGTTATGCAGCGTGTGCGGCACAGGCTGCTAGACTTTGGAATCCTTACGATCAGGCAAAATCGGAATACTATCTTTCATCGGCTGTGGATGCGTATAAAGCTTATAAAAAAGCATATTACGAAGCTGATCTTACTGAGACGTATCATCCGGAATACGGTACAGTATGTGTGAAAGAGGAATTAAGGGAGGATTCGCTTTATGCACCGGTTTACCATAACGAAACCGGCAGAAACTACGGTGACTATGATGTAAGTGACGAAGCATATCATGCAGCCTGCGAGATATTTGTTTCAGCAAAGGAAATGAATAAGGATTATGCTGATGATTTTCTTGAAGAGCTTGAAAGTTTCAATATGGCATATACGGTTTCTCCATATCTGAATTATAATAACGACTATGACAGATCTTTAACTTCTTTCAACTGTAACAACAGAGTGTCAGCCGGTTCGTTTACGCTTGCACTTCACAGAGATCTTCTTGATCCGGACAAGGCTGATATTCTTGAAAAAACAATTACCGAAACTGCTGATGTGTTCAGAGAAGAGGAAACCCGTCAGGGATACGGCACACCATATGCTTACAAGGAGCTGCCGCACAACTCTCCGGAATATCTTGATCCTGCTATAACGATAAATGGATATGAACGTGATTCAAACAGAGCGGTGCTGAACAATGCAATAGTTATGGCCTATGCCAGTGAAATGACCGGAGACGGGAAGTACATTAACGGTGTAACACAGGCAATGGATTATCTCCTCGGAACTAATCCGCTTTCGTTTTCATATGTTTCAGGTTATGGTTCATACTGCTTTCATAACCCGCATCACAGATACTGGGCCATGGAACTTGACTATGATTTGCCTAATACTCCTGATGGTGTTGTTTCAGGAGGACCGAATGCCGGATTTGAGGACATATATGTGAGACTTTTAGGTTATGTACCGGGAAAGGAAAGCAATCCTTCACAGAGGTGCTATGTCGATTCAGCAGAAGCCTGGTCAGTAAACACTCCGTCACTGGAACTTAATGCTTCGCTCGCCTGGGTAACAGGATTTCTTCAGGGTAAATACGCTTCATCCACTGTTTCAGAACCGACCGCATCTCCGAAACCGACAATATCTTCGGAGCCAACAGAAACGGTTTCGCCTGATAAACCGCATGAAGACACCCGCGGTGATATAGACTGCGACGGAAAGATAGATATAACTGATCTTACCACTCTTGCCCTTTCTCTCGTTGACAAGGAAAGACTAATAGGACAGGCGAATAAGAACGCTGATATAGATAAAGACGGTGAGGTTACACTTGCCGACCTTGCAAGACTCAGACAGTATCTTTCCAAGAAGATAACTGTGCTGTTTTAATGAGGAATAGATAATAATTTTCTGATCAGACCGTAAATGTGGTTTGGTTTATAGAAATTCAGGAGGAAAATAAAATGAACAGAAACAAAAGAATAATCGCAGCGCTATGTGCTGTATCAATGATTGCAGGTACGATTGCTATGCCGGATGCTCTGAATACTGTCAGAGCGGGACAGCTGCTTGAAGAGACATCATTTGACTACAAAGCTATACCGTGGCATGTGATTGAAAGCAGGCCGGCAAAACAGGATTTTGAAATTACAGATGACGGGACACTTCATGTAAAGATCTTAAAGGCTGAAGGTGCTGAGGGGGAAAAATGGGACCTTCAGGTAAGACACAGAGGTTTAAACTTTAAAGCCGGTCATATATATGAGATAAGCTTTAAGGTCAAAGCCAAGCGTGAAGGTATGCAGCTCTGTTCAAGAATCTCAAATATCAAGGGCGATGAAGAATACTGCGTACTGGATTCTACAGAAATGAAGAATGGTCCTCACATGGGCGGTAAATGGGGCAAGGCCATGAGCCTAACAACTGACTGGACAGAAGTGACCGGTACGTTCACGCCTGATAAGTATCTTGAGGCTTGTGAATGGGATTTCCTGTATGCCAAGGGTACTAATTATGAAGGTAATGCTATAGACGGGGATGAGCTGTGGTTCGATGAAATGTCCATCATAGATACAACAGACAGTGATAGTGAATGGGAAATTAATCATTTCGGTATGATCAGCCGTGATTTCAGCGGACTGAAGAACAACTTTATTTCAGTAAATCAGATCGGTTATTTTCCGGGATATGAAAAGATCGCAGTGTTTGGTGACAATAATGGTGACATTAATCATGACGTTGAAAATATACGTATTTCGGGATCGGTTGAATTTGAGGTGGTGGATGCAAAAACAGGAGCAGTAGCGTACACCGGGGTATCATCTGCACCGGAGAAGGATGCTGATTCAGGCGATACCATATGTAAACTGGATTTTTCGGAATTAGATAAACCCGGCACATACTATATCAGAATAAAACGTCCTGATATTGGAGATAATCCTTATTATAATTCTTATGACATCCATTATAATTCCTATGAATTTGAGATCGGTAATGATATTTACTCGAAGAAGGATCAGGATCTTTTTGCTGATGCAATGAATTACTTCTATCAGAACCGTTCAGGTATCGATATCGAAGAAGATTTCATTACATCAGGCGACAAGTCAAGGCTTGCCCATAAGGGCGGTCACATGACAGATACGGCTCATGTTCAGAAGATATGGAAGAATTCATATGCTGCAAATAAGGAAGCAGAGGAAACATACAGTTCTTCAGTTATCACGGCGACCGGCGGATGGTATGAAGCCGGTGACCACACCAAGAGCATGATAAGCGGCGGAACTGCAGCGTGGACACTTCAGAATATGTATGAGAGAGCATACTGGGTAAATGGCGGAAGCGAAGATTCTGGCAATAAATCCTTTTCAGATGACGGAAGTGCAGTAAATATACCGGAAGCAGGAAACAAAGTCCCTGATATTCTTGATGAAGCTGCTTATGAACTAGACTGGATGGCAAAAATGAAAGTTGATGCTGATGATCCGGAATGGGGTGAGAAAGCGGCCGGACTTTATTATGATGAAATAACAGACAGCAAATGGACAGGACTTGCAATAAGGCCGTGGGATTATGAAAATGAATGGAAAACGGTACGTATAGCAAAGCCACCGACGTTTGCGGCAACTCTGAACTTTGCGGCATGTGCAGCACAGGCTGCAAGACTCTGGGCACCGTATGATCAGGCTAAGTCTGAAGAGTATCTGAAGAGTGCTGTCGAAGCGTACAGGGCATATCAGAAGTATTATTACGAAGCTGATTTCAAGGAGGTGACTCACCCTGAACTGAATATTTCGTGTCCTGCTGAAGAAATCAGAGAAGATTCGTTCTATGCTCCTATCTGGCAGAATGCTACAGGCAGACCATACGGTGACACTGACGTATCAGATGAAGCATATGCAGCAGCCTGTGAGATCTTCGTTTCAGCAAAGAAACTGGATAAGGATTATGCAGGTGAATTTCTTGAAGAACTTGAAAGCTTTAAGAACTTTGCGTACAAGGTTGTTTCACGTATTGAAAACCGAAATGCCGGCTGTTCACTTGCTTCTTTCAACTGTACAAGCAGGATATCGGCAGGATCGCTCACACTTGCACTTCACAGGGATCTTCTTTCAGAAGACAAGGCAGAGCTGATTGATAACAGCATTCTTGAAACTGCAGGTTACTATCTGGATATTGAAAAAACACAGGGATATGGTATTCCTTATGAATATGACGGCCCTGGATTCAATGATCCTGAAAATCTTGATCCGAACATATTTGCAATAGGATATGAACGTGATTCCAACGGTTTTGTTCTTAACAATGCCATTGTAATGGCATATGCTTACGACATTACCGGAGAAAAATATTACAAGGACGGAATGATCTCCGCTATGAACTATCTTCTCGGAACAAATCCGTTTTCTTTCTCATACATTTCAGGTTATGGTTGGTATTGTCTCCACAACCCACACCACAGATACTGGTCATGGGAGTTAGATAAAAGTCTGCCTGAAGCTCCGTCAGGTGTTATTTCAGGTGGTCCTAATGCAGGTCTTCAGGACAGATACGTGAGACTTTTAGGATTTGTACCGGGAAATGAAAACAATCCTTCACAGAGGTGTTATGCCGATTCATTGGAAGCCTGGTCGGTAAACGAACCTTCACTTGATATGAACGCTTCGCTTGCATGGGTAGTGTCATTCCTTCAGGAAGAATGCAGTAATTATGACCCTGATCATGACATCAGACATTTACATCCGACCCCATCACCGGAACCAACAGCAGCAAATTCAACTGATCCGACACCGACATCAGAGCCTGTGATCATATCAGAAGATACACGCGGTGACATAGACTGCGACGGAAAGATCGATATAACTGATCTTACAACTCTCGCCATTTCTCTTGTTGACAAGGAAAGACTTATAGGACAGGCGAATAAGAACGCTGATATAGATAAAGACGGCGAGGTTACACTTGCCGACCTTGCAAGACTCAGACAGTATCTTTCTAAGAAGATAGATAAGCTTTAATAAGCTGCCGCAGGCAGCTCTCCGAGGCATTGGGTGTTGTATTACATCTGATGCCTTTTTTACAAAAACTATTTACATTATGACGACGGTGTGGTACAATATTGACAATACAAATTTGCGAAATGCAAATCAGAAATGTATATAGAAAAAAAGGGGCGAGATAATAATGAATAAAATGAAAAGAGTATTAGCATCAGTTTGTGCAGTTACGATGCTGGCGCAGATGACTTTGGTTTCAGGCGGAATGCAAGTGGACGCTTTTTCTGAGTGGCAGCTGCTCGGAGAAACAAGCTTTGACTACAAGATGCTTCCGTGGCATACTGTGGAATCTTCACCGGCAAAGCAGGATTTTGAACTGACAAGTGACGGGGAACTTCATATAAGTATCCTTTCTGCAACAGGGGCTGACATGGAAAAATGGGATCTTCAGCTTCGTCACAGGAATCTCGATTTCCGTGCTGGACATACTTATGAAATAACTTTCAGGGCAAAAGCCAAACGCAAGGGCATGGAACTCTGTTCTAAGATAGGTAATATAAGGGGCGACGAAGAGTACGTGGTACTTGATGGTGATGAATTCCATAATGGTCCCCATATGGGCGGCGAATGGGCGAAAAATCCGACTGAACTGACTACGGAATGGAAGACCTACAAGGGTGAGTTTACAGTCACAAAGGATATTGATGCAGCAGAATGGAGTTTCTCCTATGCAAAGGGAAGAATGTACAGCGGCAATGCTGTAGACGGAGACGAGATCTGGTTTGATGATATGTCGCTTTGTGATGTAACTGACGATGTACTGGTCGAACCGGTAAATAATACTTACGGTTATGTAAGCCGTGACTACAGCGGGCTTAAAAACAACTATATCTCAGTAAATCAGATCGGTTATTATACCGGCGGAAGAAAAGTTGCCGTTCTGGGCGACAACAGCGGTGATATCCTGCATGATGCTTCGACTATCAAACTTTCGGGAGCAGTAGAGTTTGAAGTGGTAAATGCGAAAACCGGGGAAGCTGTTTTCAAGGGAAAATCGACGGCACCTGTAAAGGATAAGGATTCCGGCGATAATGTATGCAAACTTGATTTTTCTGAATTTACAGAATCAGGCAGATATTATATAAGATCCGGTGAGTACAGATCTCAGGAATTTGAAATAGGTGATGATATCTATTCATCTGAGACCGGAAACCTTTTGACGAATTCAGTGAATTTCTTCTATCAGAGCCGTTCAGATATGAATGTAGAAGAGAAGTATATCACTTCAGGGGAAAAATCTGAACTTGCGCACAAAACACCATATCACCAGGAAAAGGCTTATGTACAGACGCTCTGGAAGGATGACTATACTTCAGAAAAAGAAGTAAAAGATAAATACAGATCATCGACAATAACAACAACAGGCGGCTGGTTTGAATCCGGCGATCACTATAAGAGCATGATCTCAGGCGGTATGGCTCTCTGGACTCTTCAGAATCTGTTTGAAGTAAATGCACTTTCCGGAAATGCTGATCTTTCTGATGGATCAGGTGCGGTAGTGATACCTGAAAACGGCAACAGTATTCCGGACATCCTCGACGAGGCGGCATATGAACTCGACTGGATGAAGCAGATGAAAGTTCCGGAGAAGGATCCTGTATGGGGAGAAAAAGCAGCCGGAATGTATCTGCACGAGATGCGTGATTACAAGTGGGCTGGTATTGCTGACAGTGTGCCGGCTTATGAGCTGGATCTTGATGACTGGTATAACAGAATAGCAAAACCTCCGACGTTTGCGGCAACGCTGAGCTATGCTGCATGTGCAGCTCAGGGTTCAAGACTGTGGAAACAGTATGATGAGGATAAGGCCGACGAGTATTATAAGAGTGCTCTGGAAGCGTTCGAGGCTTATGAGAAGGCTTACTATGAACCAGATATGACTATGGTAAAGGCCGGGGACAAATTTGGTGAAGAGTATAGTGATGTGACCGTATTTGCAGAAATGGTACGTGAAGATTCACTGTATGCACAGGGAAGTGTAGTGCCTTCTGAAAGAAATGTCTACGGCGACAGAGATGTAAGCGACGAAGCATACTGGGCAGCGTGCGAACTGTTCATTTCAGCAAGTGAGCGCGGAGATAAGGAGAATGCGGAAAAGTTCTTGGAGGAACTTGAAAGCTTTGAGTATGCTTATACTGTTCCGGAAGATGAAGATGTTAGTTATGTAGAGAACGGTGAAGAGGGTGCGGTAGCATCTTATAAATGCAGTTCTATGACAGCAGTCGGAACAATGTCTCTTGCGCTTCACAAAGATCTTCTGAGTGATGAAGCGTATAAGAAAATAAGTGAGTCACTAACTGCTATGGCTGATGAATATATTAATACAGAAAAATCACAGGGCTACGGCGTACCTCTTCGCGGCAGACAAATGGGTTTTGGTACCACGCTCACTGGTGTGAAACCGGGATTCATTCTGGAGGGTTACACTAAGAACAGTAACAGCATGGTGCTTAACAACGGTATCATCATGGCCTATGCATATCTGATCGACGGAGATAAGAAATATGCTGACGGAGCGGCAGGTGCTATGGACTACCTTCTCGGCACAAATCCGAAAGCAGTTTCATACATAACCGGATACGGTGATTACGCAGTTAAAAATCCGCTTCACTCTTTCTGGGCAGGATCGATAGCCCGCAGTTATCCGACTGCTCCGGACGGTGTTCTTTCAAGCGGACCGAATGCATGGGTAAATGATCCGGTTATCAAATCACTCGGCTTTGTTAGCGGAACAAATATTCCTGCACAGCAGTGCTTTGTCGATTCAGCTGAGTCATGGTCAACCAATGACTCGACACTGACCGGCAACGCTTCACTTGCATGGATGACAGCCTTCATGCAGGGTGCCGCTAAAAATGCTCTTACATCCGGAACTAAACCTGAACCTTCACCGGAACCAACAGAATCACCAGTACCTACAGCTTCACCGAAACTGATAGAATCACCAGCACCGACACTTCCTCCGGAAACAACTACATCGCCGACAGAAGTGCCTACGATCATATCAGAAGACACCCGCGGTGATATAAACTGCGACGGAAAGATCGATATAACGGATCTAACTGCACTTGCTATCGCACTTGTAGACAATGAAGAACTCAAAGGACAGGCTAATAAAAATGCTGATATTGACAAAGACGGCGCAGTAACACTTGCCGACCTTGCAAGACTCAGACAGTATCTTTCAAAGAAAATCGAAAGCTTTGATAAATGATACATACAGAAATAAATGGAAAATTGCCATATTGCCCGTGCTGGGTGGTATGATAGTGCGATAAACTGCGTATCAATTTAACTTAAGTCCCTTTCGGATATTCCGGGAGGGACATTTTATTGGTAAACAGCATGTCTGGCATTTACTTTTTACTTCTGCTGATGTATAATGAATACAGAAAGACCACCATACAATTGTTCAGTACACATGGAATTAGATGTAAATACGCATGTAAACTATTGACATCTAATTTGGAATATGTTATACTGGAATTGAAAGGTGGTGTTCCCGCTTGGGAGAGAAAGATACTATAACCAAGAACTATATGCAGGATAAAACAATTTTTGCAGATGCATTCAACTTCCTGCTTTATAATGGAGAACAGGTGATAAAACCTGAACAACTGAAACCGATTGATACGGCTTCACTGGCACTTCCGTACGGAGATGACGGACAGGTGATATCGTTTCAGAAATTTCGTGATGTGCTTAAAGTTGCAACTGCAATGGAAGATGATAACTATGCATATCTGATACTCGGAATAGAGAATCAGTCAGAGATCCATTTTGCAATGCCGGTAAAGAATATGCTCTATGATGCGATCCAGTATTCAAAACAGGTAGAGGATGCTGCGAAGGCACACAGGAAGAATAAAGATTCACCTGAAACGACAGGAGAGTTTTTATCAGGGTTCTACAAAACCGATAAGCTTTTGCCGGTAATCACGCTGACTGTGTATTTCGGACCTGATGAATGGGATGCTCCGAAAGATCTTCACAGTATGATTAAAGCGGATAGGAAAGCACTTAGTTTTATCGATAACTATCATCTTCATCTGATAGCACCGGCAGAAATTCAAAAGAGCGATTTTTCCAAATTTCACAGTGAACTGAGTCTTGTGATGAAGTACATCAAATATTCGAAAGACAAGAATACGTTTATGAAGAATGTCGGAGAAGATGATGATTTCCGAAACGTATCAAAGGAAACAGCAGATGTGATCAATGCAGTTACCGGTTACGATGTGAAAATAGTACCGGATGAAAGGGGGAAGGTAAACATGTGTGATGCGATTAAAGGAATAAAAGAAGATGCAAGAAATGACGGATGGAACGATGGTTGGAACAACGGCTGGAATGATGGAAATTTGAAAGGTGTGGAAACAGGTGTTTACAATACACTTATTACCCTTGTAAATCAGGGAAAGCTTTCATTATCGGATGCAGCAGAAACTGCACATCTTACTGTACCTGAATTTATTGAAAAAACTGGTCTTAAGGTGTAAAGCTGCAAGTTAGCTCATAACCGCAGAAAAGGTATCATTTATCGCGCGCGATAAATGATACTATAATAAGCTGCCACAGGCAGCTCACCGAGGCATCGGGTGTTTTGTGACACCTGGTGCCTTTTTTTACAAAAACCATTTACATTATGACGACAGTGTGATACAATATTAACAATAAAGTTGTATGGTGTACAACTCAGAAATGTATAATCATAATAAGGAGAGAACAAAAATGAACAGATTTAAGAAAAGCATAGCAGCAATATGTGCAGTTTCGATGCTTGCACAGGCATCATTCATTCCGTGCA
>JBGUVZ010000281.1:0-4112 GCA_045220685.1 Oscillospiraceae bacterium
CAGGATTTTTAGTAAGTTCAGCTGTGATCACCGAACAATCCGAATGGTCGGCTGAATTTTTGATGACGTTTTCGATAGCTTCACATAGCCAGCCTTTGTCACATACGAGTTTTATATCTTCCGGAAGATCGTATTCTGTTTTTATATTATTTTTTCTGAGAAGCGGGGAGATACGTTTTACTGCAAGGGCAAATATTTCAGAGACGCTGTTTTCTTCCATGTGATATTCAATTGAATTAGTTTCAAGTTTTGTAAGTCTGATTGCTTCGATAACCATAGTTTCCATGCCGTCGAGATTCGACTGTATCTCATCGGAAAGCTTATTGCGTTTTTCATCCGGAAGATCATCAAGTTCACTCAGCATATCTGTGTTTAGACGGACAACGGCAAGTGAGGTTTTGATCTGATGAGAAAGATCAGTCAGAAAATTCTTAAGCAGTTCCTGTTCTGAACTTAGTTTCCTGCTTGTGTTTCTCATGCATTCGACAAGTTTTTCCGCACTTTCGCATACCCGGTGTAGTGTACCGGTCTCTTCACCGTAAAGCGTGATCGCAGTTTCCGTATCATATGCAGCTTTAAGGCATTCTGCTCGTAACTTTTCAAGATCTCTGAATAGCCGCATTATTTCATGCATTGAAACGATCATCCACAATGCTGATACAGCGGACATAAGTCCGAACAGAACAGAGAATATAAGGTTTCGCACACTGGTGTAGTTATGCATAGCAGAGGGCGGGAGTTTTTCTGAAATGCTGTATCTGCCGAGGAGATCCGTTCCTTTTGCAATGGCATCCGGATCAGGAGCTCCGGTGAATTTTCCGCCGCCGGCAAATGACAGTTCAGCTTTAATCTGTTCTGAAACGATGGCGTCAGCACATTTTCCGGCAGCAAAATATGAAATGAAAGCGGAAAGAATGACCGTAAGAACAAAGATGAGAATGATACGTTTCGGGGCACGGTTGTTTATGAATCCGTCCATTTGTATCCCATTCCTCTCTTGGTAATGATCTTTCCGCGGCCGGATGCTTTGCTGAGTTTTTCACGCAGACGGCTTATGTTTACGGAAAGCGTATTGTCATTTACGAAAGTGCCGTTCGAGTCCCAGAGAAAATTGAGTATCTGATCACGTGTAAGGTACTGACCCTTGTTGAGCATAAGATAGTCAAGCAGTTTCTGTTCAACTGCAGTCAGTTCAATTTCAGGTTCAGCTGGTGTTTCTGATGATGTAGTTTCCGGAATGCGTCTTAGATTTGCGCGTATTCGTGAAAACAGTTCACGCAGGCGGAATGGCTTTGTTATGTAGTCATCGCCGCCGCAGTCGAGACCGCTTACTATGTCAGCTTCGTCATCACAGGATGTGAGAAATATCACGGGAGTCTGTATGGTTTGCCTGAGTTTTCTGCAAAGATCGATCCCGTTTCCGTCCGGCAGCATCACATCAAGAATGATGAGGTCTGCATCCGGTGCGGCAGATTCTGCTTCGACTGCAGTGCTTACAGCAGTTACGCTGTATCCTTCAGTTTCAAGTGCTGTTTTAATGTTTCTGTTCAGAGTAATGTCGTCCTCTGCAAGCAGTATACTGTTCATTTTACACCTCGCTCGTTTTTTATGAATTTCATTTTAACATAAAGGAAATGAAAAAGCAAATAAAAAAATCCGCGTTTGTAATGTTACTGTAAGATTAGGGTGTTAAACTATGATCATGATCAGATCATAATGAAGAAACGGAGGTCTTTTTATGGACAGCAGTGTTATTATAAAAACAGAAAAACTTGTAAAGCAGTACGGTGAAGGAGAGAACATGATCTACGCTCTCAACAATGTAGACCTTGAAGTTTCGAAAGGTGAGTTTCTTGCTGTTACCGGCGAGAGCGGAAGCGGAAAAACAACTCTGTTAAACTGTCTGGGTTCACTTGATAAACCTACTGGCGGAAAGATAACAGCCTGCGGAAAAGAGCTGACCGGTATGAATGACAAACAGCTTTCACTTTACAGGAGAAAAAATATCGGATTTATCTTTCAGTCCTACAGGCTTATTCCGGTACTGAACGTCGAGGAAAATATAGTTCTTCCTTGTAATCTTGACAACACTCCGCCGGATCTGGATTTCTTAAATGAACTTCTTGAACTGACCGGACTTGACAAAAAACGTCTGAATTATCCTCATGAACTTTCAGGAGGACAGCAGCAGAGAGTAGCATTTGCGCGTGCGCTTATCCATAAGCCGCAGATCATTCTTGCAGATGAACCGACCGGAAATCTTGACAGTGAAAACAGCCGTGAGATCATATCCATTCTTAAAAGTTCGATAAAGAAATATGACCAGACGCTTATACTGATCACACATGACGGAAGTATAGCAGCGCAGGCTGACCGTATCTGCAGGATGGCAGACGGTGTTCTTTCAGAATAGGGGTGAGGGACATGAAACAGCTGATATCTATTTCGTTCAAGTATATCTGCAGACAGAAGATGCGTACATTTCTTACTTTCATGTGCGTCGTGCTTTCGGCTTTTATTCTTGCGGCAGTATGTTTTTACGGAAGCAGTTTTTTCACCACCATGTATAATTACAATGTCGCCGAAGAAGGATTATGGGAACTGGAGATCAGTTCCTGGATATACAGTGATAAACAGCTTGAGATCGCAAAGAATCACGCAGTTGTTGATGATTATTTATACTGCAGTAAGAAAACGATACGGATAAATACTGACAGCAATGCTGACACAGACCGGATAGAATGTTTCGAGATCTCGGATGAAAAAATATCCTGGCGTTCCCAGCAGCTGTCTTCTAAAAAAAATGATGGTAATTCTGAACTTTCAGTTACTGTGGAAAATAATTATAAGCTGTACGGAATTCAGAATGAAAACGGTGCGGCAGTACCGTATTACCTGAAGGAAGCAGGCTATTCCGTCGGAGATACTGTAACTCTGACCATTCGTCCGTTTACTGCGGCGTATGATGATAATTCAGAGCTTATAAAAGAAATACGCAATAAGATAGAAAAAAAGAAGAGTGAAAATGAGCGCTATTCCGGTACGATAAGATCTGAACTTGGTATACGGGGAATTAATATAAACGACTATCCGCTTACTGATATAAAATACGATGAACCGGTCGAAATCACGGTAAAGATAGCTGGGTTTGTACCGAAAGGAGCGGACGGAAATTTTATCAGTTACGGCAATACAGAAATAAGTTTTAAGGAACTTCTGGAAAAGAATCCGGAACTTGATTACCTTAACTATGATGAGAATTCATCGTTTTATGTTCGTCTTACAGACAGCTGTGATTTTGATGAGGCTGTAAAGATGCTGTTTACTGATCTCGGACATGATTATAAGGATTTTTATGATTATAATACGGATACCAATGAACTTCTGCTTGCTCTGGAAGTTAAAAGTTCTGATGCCATGTTCAAAGCTATCATTATTATTGTACCTGTAACTATAATTATACTGATCGCCTGGTTTATTTCGCGTTTTGTAATTGACAATACTTTCGAAATGGCAGTAAAGGAAAGAAGCACTCATTTTGCTGAACTCAGGGTCATAGGAGCATCAAAGGATCAGATAGCAGCCATTGTACTGACAGAGGCGGTGTTCTACTGCCTGACCGCAGTACCGCTCGGCATTCTGCTTGCTTTTGGTCTGTGTCGTCTGACATTTACAGGTATCAGCAAAAGCGGAATTGAAATGTTTGAATTCTCAGCCTATCCGCTGTTTGTGGTGCTGTCGGCATTTTTATCGGTGAGTGCTGTTTTTATTTCAGCATACACTTCAGCTATGTGGGCAGCACGAAAGCTTTCACCGGCAGAAGCACTCAATTTCGGAAAACCATCAGGCAGGCGTAAGATCCACATGAGAAAATCGAAACTTAATCTTAGATTTAACCGGTTTCTTCTTAAGTATACAAAGAAAAATATCATGGCAGTTAAAAGCCGTTTTATTATTTCGACTGTTACCATGGCGCTTGGAATTCTTATGTTTACGGTAAGTATCCTTACTCTTATTTCTTTCAGGACGCTGTATTCGGAATTTTCAGCTGCATTTCCAAAATATGATTTTGAGGTATCATTTTTTAATGTACCAGATACAGAGTATTTTCA
>JBGUVZ010000282.1:0-3273 GCA_045220685.1 Oscillospiraceae bacterium
AAAGACCTTTTCTTTTTCTAATATCATAGTGCCCCTCCCGTATTATCATTCGAATAATTCGAAAAACTTAATAATTTTGTTTATTCTAATATTATACCACCAAGGATAAAAATTTTCAACAATTTTTTTCGTACAACCGAATCAGAATTTTGGGTAATAGCGCAAATGTTTCTATTGAAAATGCGGTTGAAAAGTGCTATAATGAATAATGTATAATTATAGTGAACGCAAAAAGAATTTTGCATTCACTATATTATTTTATTTATATTGCCTTGCAGATCCGCAAACTACGTTTGCTCCCTGCATATCGGCTAATAGTAAACGAAAAATATATTTTTCGTTTACTATAAACTGAAATCTGAAAGGAATAATGCACTAATGCATAAGATGAGCACATCTGACTTTTACTACGATCTTCCTGAGGAACTGATCGCGCAGACACCGGTTGAACCGCGTAATCATTCGCGTCTGATGGTCCTCTCGAAGAAAGATGATTCCATAGAGCACAAGCATTTTTATGACCTGTGCGATTACCTGAAAAAAGGCGACCTGCTTATACTCAACGATTCACGAGTACTTCCGGCAAGACTTTACGGTGAAAAGATCGGTACAGGATCCGCCATTGAGTTTCTTCTTCTCGAGCAGAAGGGCGACAAGCTCTGGGAGATCATCTGCCGTCCGGGTAAAAAGGCAAGAGAAGGAGCTGAATTCACATTCGGCGCCGGAAGGCTGAAGGCAAAGGTCATCGAGGTAAAGGAAGACGGAAACCGCGTGGTACAGTTTGAGTGCGAGGGAAATCTTTTCACGGCACTTGAAGACGTTGGTCAGATGCCGCTTCCGCCTTACATCAAGGCAAAGCTTGAAAACAAGGAAAGATATCAGACAGTTTATTCAAGAGAACTCGGCTCTGCGGCCGCTCCGACAGCAGGACTTCATTTTACCAAGGAAATGCTTGACGAGATACGTGCAAAGGGCGTTAATATAGGATACGTAACTCTTCATGTGGGTCTCGGCACATTCCGTCCGGTAAAGGTTGATAATGTACTCGAACACAAGATGCATTCGGAACACTATCATCTTCCGGCTGAAACGGCTGAACTTATCAACAGAACAAAGGCGGAAGGTGGAAGAGTCATCTCAGTCGGTACGACTTCATGCCGTACAGTGGAAAGCGTTGCGACTTTCAATAACGGTGAAATAAAGGAAGCTGACGGATACACGGATATATTCATCTATCCTGGGTATGAATTCAAGGTACTTGACGGACTTATAACGAACTTCCACCTTCCGGAGAGTACACTTATTATGCTGGTTTCTGCATTTTACGGATATGACAAGACAATGGCGGCATATAAGAAGGCAGTGGAGGAAAAATACCGTTTCTTCAGTTTCGGCGACGCAATGCTGATAGTTTAATAAAAAGGATAAAAAATTAATGTATACACTTATAAAGAAAAACGGCAAAGCCAGACGAGGACAGTTTGAAACTGTTCACGGCACCTTCCAGACACCGTGCTTTATGAACGTCGGAACATCGGCGGCTATCAAGGGCGGGATTTCTTCGGTGGATCTGAAGAATGAACTGAAGTGTCAGGTCGAGCTCTGCAATACATATCATCTTCATGTACGTCCGGGTGACGAGATCATCAAGCAGATGGGCGGTCTTCACAAGTTTATGAACTGGGACAGGCCGATACTCACCGACAGCGGCGGATTTCAGGTGTTTTCACTTGCAAAGCTCAGAAAGATCAAGGAAGAGGGCGTTTACTTCAACTCACATGTTGACGGCCGCAAGATCTTCATGGGACCTGAGGAAAGCATGAGAATCCAGTCGAACCTCGGATCGACAATTGCAATGGCATTTGACGAATGCGTTGAAAATCCGGCAAAGTACGAGTATTCAAAGCAGTCATGCGCACGAACAACAAGATGGCTCAAAAGATGCAAAGCCGAAATGGACCGTCTCAACAGCCTTCCTGATACCATAAACAAGCATCAGATGCTTTTCGGCATCAACCAGGGCTGCACCTACGCAGATCTCCGTGTGGAACACATGAAGGAGATTGCTGAACTCGACCTTGACGGCTATGCTATAGGCGGACTTGCTGTAGGCGAAAGCACCGAGGATATGTACCGCATAATCGACGCCGTAGAACCTCATATGCCGGTAAACAAACCAAGATACCTCATGGGAGTCGGTACTCCTTCAAATATAATCGAGGCTGTTGCCCGCGGAGTCGATATGTTCGACTGCGTAATGCCGAGCAGAAATGCACGTCACGCAACGGTATTCACATGGAGCGGAATCATGCATGTCACAAACAAGGCGTATGAAACTGATCCGCGTCCGATTGACGAACAGTGCGACTGTCCTTGCTGCAGGAATTTTTCAAGAGCATATGTACGCCACCTTTTCAAATCAGGCGAACAGCTCGGCGGCAGACTTGCAGTAATGCACAATCTGTACTTCTACAACACACTTACCGAAAAAATCCGCGAAGCCATCGAAAACGACACATTCGATGAATTCAGAGCAAAGTACTCTGAACTTCTTGCAAAGAGAATATAAGCAGCCACTGATCAATCCATAAATCACATGGGGTTCGGGACGAAACAACACAAATCCGGCAGAGCCGGATTTAGGGACATAACAATCAAATGAAAAGGGGAATTATTGTATGTATAAAGCTGTAATTTTTGACCTTGACGGAACACTTTTAAATTCAATCGAAGATCTCGCAGACGCTGTAAACTCAGGCCTTGTAAAACTGGGCTATGAACCGCAGCCGCTCGAGAAATACTATAAATTTGTAGGCAACGGTGCCGTAAAACTATGCACCAGAGCCCTCGCTGACTACAGTGCCAGCACGGATGACATTTCAAAGCTTCACGAATTATTCAGTGAAAATTACAGAAAGCACTGTACAGACAAGACACGTCCTTACGAAGGCATAACCGAACTGCTTACTACTCTTAACGAAAAAGGTGTCAAGCTGGCCGTTGCGTCAAACAAGCCGGATGAATTTACAAAGTCGCTCATCAAATCATATTTCGGAGACGGTCTTTTCGCATCTGTACACGGCAAACGTGAAGGCAGAAGCACCAAACCTTCACCGGAAATCATCTCCGACATTCTTAAGGAACTTGGCGTTGAAAAGGATGACGCAGTGCTTGCAGGTGACTCTGACGTGGATATTCTCACTGCCGAAAATGCAGGCATCGACTCCATTGGATGCACATGGGGCTTCCGTCCTGAAGAGGAACTCATCTCAG
>JBGUVZ010000283.1:0-5828 GCA_045220685.1 Oscillospiraceae bacterium
TTTAATTGTTACTTCCCATACAGATGCTAAACTGTAAAAAACATCATTAGAAGGATCAGAAATTAAGTCTGTTGCAATTCCAGACAATTCATCGTTTCCATTCATTGCCCATAAAATTATATGTGTATCCAGTAAAATTCTCATTCACTAACTCCAAACATAGCTGCTATTTCAGCATTATCATCGTCAATATCATAATTATCAGCAAGAAATTTCTCGCCTTCAAACATACCTATAGGTCTTTTTACTTTGACTTCATTATTGGACTCATCTGTAGCATTTATAAAACCATTCATAATTTCAATGATAAGCTGAAGCTTACTATCACTAAGCTTCCCCATTAATTCATAAGCCTGTAACTGTAATGCTGACATAAATCATCCCTCCCAATTAGTTTTCAGAAACCATAACATCATTGTTCACTTACATAATAGCATTGCATTACTTTCTTGCTTAAATTATATCATATTACGTTGAAAAAGTAAACGTATGATAAAAAATAACCGTATAGCATCAAACTAAAAATGATGTTATACGGTTTTGTTTTGTAATTATACTTCTTCAAGTTTGTACTGAAGGCTGTATTCCTCAAAGTTCTTGTTGTAGTCATTAAGGTTTTCAGCCTTGAACTTTTCGAGATATTCGTGAGTATCATAAACGTCGTGGCTAAGTTCGATAGTAGCAACTGCTATGTTCGAGCAGTGAGCGCCTATACGTTCGAAGTTCGTAAGAAGATCGTTGAATGTGAATCCATGGTCGAGTGTACACTCGCCTGACTGGAGACGCTTAACGTGTCTGATCTTGAGTTCGTCACACAGATCACCGATAAGCTCGTCGAGAGGCTCTACCTTGTGGGCCTTGTCGAGGTCATTGTTCACATAGGCTTCGATGGTCGTTACAACGATTGCAGATACCGCTGAGATAACCACATTAAGCTCAGCCTGTGCCTTTTCGGAGAAATTGAGCTTCTTGTCGTAGATCTCTTTTGCACAGTTTGAAATGTTTACTGCGTGGTCGCCGATTCGCTCGAAGTCACCGATGGTGTGAAGCATCTTCATGACTTCACGGCTCTGTTCCTGAGTAAGATCAGCACTTGTGATCTTAACGATGTATGTACCGAGTTTATCCTCGTACTTGTCGATGACATCTTCCTTGTCCTGAATCTTCTTGTACTTGTCATCGGAATAATCATAAAGCAGATAGAACGCACGTGACATGTTCTTTCTTGCTTTTCTTGCCATTGAACCTACTGCATCCTTACTCTGTGCAATAGCGATGGCCGGATGCGCAATGAACTTGTCCTCGAGGCGGTCGATCTCCGCATTGTCCTCCATGTCCTCCGGATTGTCCTTGAAGATGAACTTGACCATCTTTTCAAGAACACCAATGAACGGAAACAGGATAAGAACTGTCGCAAATCTGAAAAGTGTATTTACAGATGCGATGTACATCTTGTTCATTGTGTTGTCCATTACTTCGAAATGAACAGCAGCATTGACTGCGTAGAATACTGAACCGATAATAATAACGCCGAGTACATCTATGAGAAGATATACAAAAGCAGTTCTTTTACCGGCAACGCTTGTTCCGAGTGCTGAAAGAAGTACCGGAACGGCAGCACCGATCGCAATACCCATGATGATCGGAAATGCTATTTCAAATGAAATGGCACCGGTCGAAGCAAGCGCCTGTAAAATACCGATAGTCGCTGATGCACTCTGAAGAACGCATGTAACGAGCATACCGAAGAGAATACCTACAAGAGGATTCTTAAATGAAGTGAGAAGTCTGATGAATGCAGGTTCTTCCTTAAGAACTGAAACCGAAGTACTCATGGCGTCCATGCCTGTCATAAGAATGGCAAAACCCATAAGAATGTTTCCGACCTGCTGCTTCGTCTTCTGCTTGCAGAACATCTTTAAGTAGATACCCGCAACAGCAACAAGACCTGTAAGTGTGTCCGTAGACAGGAGCGACAGCCAGCTGGATGATGAATCGCCGACATCTGAAAGACAGATGATCCAACCGGTTACTGAAGTTCCTATAATCGCTCCCATTACGATTCCTATTGCCTGTCTTACCTTCATCATACCGGAATTAACAAAACCTACTGTCATAATGGAGGTAGCTGAGGAGGACTGGATTATTGCCGTTATACCCGTACCCAGCAGAACACCTTTGAACGGTGTGCCTGACAGTTTGTACAGAACCATTTCCAGCTTACTTCCGGCAACTGCCTTAAGTCCGTCTCCCATGAGCGTCATTCCGTAAAGAAACAGCGCCACTCCGCAAAAAAGAGCAATTACTATTGATATACCCATTTTAAACCATTACTTTCCTGAAAAAATCATTTTTTTCATATTACTTAAATCTGTTTTTATTCCCATATATATTTATATCATATTTCAACCCAATTGTAAATCTTTTTTTTAAAAAAAAGATGATAATAATATGTCTTTAAAATGAAAAAAGAACAGCCTGCTGGGACTGTTCTTCTATACTGTTAAATTATTACACCATTAAATTTTAAAAGCTCCCTGGCAGTATCGACAGAATCGATACCTTCCTTGTTCTTTACAGGTGCAAATTCCTTCTTCCTGTCAACTTCATAGGCAAGACAGCTGTCCTGAAGCTTGACCATGTCAAGAACAAGAGTTTCAAATTTATAGGCGTTAGGTTCTGCAGGGTCAACGACATTACCGTTTCCGTCAATGTGCTTGATCTTCTTGAATGCACGGTGAAGCGGAAGACGCATGTCAATAATATCATTAAGTCTGTTTACGTGGAACACGTAATTGAGGATAACGCCCCAGTTATATGAAAGAACACCGTTTTCATCACGACGTTCGATCATTTCGTCTGTCATTTCATAGTATTCAACGATGGATGGTCTGCCGTCCTCAAGGCACATAACGCCGACACGTTCATCAGGCGCTGCCTTGGCCACAACCTTGGCACCTGACTGCTTTCCTGATTCGATAACTGCGCCGATAAAGCACGGATCAGCCATGCGCTGAAGCACGTTGTCAACGGCAAATACGTTAAGCCATTCAATTCCGCGTTTTTCAAGTGTTGCTTCAATGCCAGATCTGATCATTGAAGCGTACCAGCCGCCGTTTCCGTTAGGAGCAGTAGATACTACGCCCTTGCCGGCAAGCATGAGTTTTCCTTCAGTGTCAACTGTTGGAAGCTGTTCCTGAACGAAAAAGCTGATATGATCCGCGTCATATCCGAAATAATTATGTTCTGCAAGAAATTCTCTTGTATCGCTGTCGTTGTCAGCACTTGTCATGATGAAAAGAGGAACATAAGCCCCTGCTTGCTTCACGACGTCAAGAAGATTGTTGATAAGGCACTCGAAAATATAGAGTTCCCTGTCAACGCCGATATTGAACATACCCTTAGGCTTATTGAAACCAAGACGGCTTCCCTGTCCTCCTGCAAGAAGGACACATCCTACCTTGCCGTTCTTAATAGCTTCAACACCTGTTCTGAAATATGAGTCACGGTTCTTTTCAATATCTGCTACTGTCTTTACGTCCTCCGGTCTCATAGGAACAATGGTGCCGCGTTCTTCTTCGGCGCCTGTTTCATCAAGAACCGAGAAATCAAGGTTGTTTATCTGTTCGAGTAATTTCTTCTGCTCTTCAGAAGAAAGCTCGTCAAAATGTCTTAAAAGATGTGTCTGATCAAATCCTGTTAATTTTTCTGTAATTTCTTTTTTCATGTCTTCTCCCGTATTATTCTGATTTCCTGTTTTTCACATACTGCTGATATTCTCTGACCAGAGCCACTGATCATACCAGCTCTCCATTTACTTGAGTACAGATTCGTGTATAGCGAAATGCTTCGGAACACCGTGTTCCATTACAAGGTTAAGTTCTCCCTGGATAAGCGGCAGGAAGTAATCAAGAGCCTTGGCCTCGATATTATTGCCTGCTGAATTGATATATTTCTTAGGAAGGAACTTTTCCTGGTTTGCTATCTTTGAAGCGTCAGCTGTCTCTACGGCAACTGTGTAAGGCATATCTGAGATACGCTTGAATACCATTACCTTGCCTGTTACACCGGCAAGAGCGCATTTTACGCCTTCTGCACCGATCATTTCAGCCTCAGCGATATCTGTGGCAGAGCCTAAGTGAGATGAGCAGCGCTGCATAACGTTGAGCTCGATTGAACGAACCTTGCAGCCGATTTCCTTTCTTACAGTTTCCTCAAGATACTTGCCGATGCCTGAAAGGTACTTGTGGCCGAAATTGTCAACTTCACCTGACTGAACGCCTTCCGGTACCTCGATACCTTCGGAAACGGCTAC
The DNA here is from genome assembly GCA_045220685.1 of Oscillospiraceae bacterium. Classification (GTDB taxonomy): domain Bacteria; phylum Bacillota; class Clostridia; order Oscillospirales; family Ruminococcaceae; genus HUN007. Next base: position 4,316 of record JBGUVZ010000283.1, read on the forward strand.
TATAACCGCCTTGTGCTTTGAAAGTTCCTGTCTTACGTCTCTTACGAAACCTTCAATGGAGAATTTAACTTCCGGCACGTAAACAAGATGAGGTGCAGTTTCACCAAGAGCGTGGAGCACTGCTGATGACGCTGTGAGCCATCCTGCGTGGCGTCCCATTATCTCGACTATAGTAACTGAAGGGATACTGTAAACGATACTGTCACGCGTGATCTCCTTCATTGTTGTAGCAACGTATTTTGCTGCTGAACCGAAACCAGGTGTATGATCTGTTATGCACAGGTCGTTGTCGATGGTCTTCGGAATGCCGATTACCTTGATGTCAAGGTTTATATTCTTAAAGTATTCAGAAAGCTTGTTTACTGTATCCATGGAGTCGTTTCCGCCGATATAGAAAAAAGCTCCGATATTTCTCTGAACAAGAGTGTCTTTGATCTTCTTGTAAACTTCCTCGTCCTCTTCCCAGTCCGGAAGCTTATATCTGCATGATCCGAGAACTGTTGACGGAGTCTGTCTGAGGAGCTCCATGTCGTCGTTTGTAAGGATCATTGACTTCAGATTGATCATATGGTTCTGAATGATACCTTCTATACCATTTACCGAACCGAATACCGCATCGATAGAAGATTCCTTGAGAGCTTCTCTGTAAACTCCCACAAGTGATGCGTTGATAGCACAGGTCGGGCCACCCGACTGAGCTACTGCAATATTGAACATATAACCACACTCTCCTGATTAAATTGTAGTGTTTTCATTATAACACATATTTAACATAGTTGCAATAGCGATAATTGCGAACGAAAAAGACCGCATAAAAAGAACAGTTGTCCAGTTTTATGCAGTCTTATGCAGTGCTATCGTATAACGTGTTTATGTAACGCTGATCATGGCATCAGCGGTGAAGTTTCAAAATTAATATTCTTCCTCTTCCAGTGTTTCGCCAATATCGGTTACCGGCTTTTTGAGGCCTTCGATAACGATATTGTTCTTTTCAGCGTAATCCCAGAGTGCTGCGTGGATAGCCTCTTCAGCGAGAAGCGAGCAGTGTACCTTTACCGGCGGAAGTCCGTCAAGGGCTTCCATAACAGCCTTGTTTGTAACTTCAAGAGCCTCGTAAATGCTCTTGCCCTTTACAAGTTCAGTAGCCATGCTGCTTGTTGCGACTGCAGCGCCGCATCCGAAGGTCTTGAACTTAACATCTCGGATGATCTGATTTTCATCTATGTCAAAATAAATTCTCATGATGTCGCCGCACTTTGCATTGCCCACTGTGCCGACACCGCTTGCATTTTCAATCTCTCCGACGTTTCTCGGGTTTGAAAAATGATCGATTACCTTTTCGCTGTACATAATATCTTACCTTTCATGCTTTGTTTGCTTTAAGAAAATCTTCGTATAACGGTGACATGCTGCGGAGTCTTTCAACTATACCCTTCAGCTTCTCTACTACAAAGTCAAGATCTTCCTTCGTTGTTTCTTCGGAAAGAGTGAGTCTGAGAGAGCCGTGTGCTAT
>JBGUVZ010000284.1:0-3173 GCA_045220685.1 Oscillospiraceae bacterium
ATGGAAGCGCAGGAAACGACAGAAGCGAAAATCTATAAAGCACTTGATAAACTGGAAGCGCTGATACAGCATAATGAATCACCTCTTGATTCGTGGTCTGATAATGAATTTGAGTTAAATAAGAGTTATGCATTTGATACTGTTGCGTTTTCAGAATGGCTTACAGAACTAAGAAAAGCGATTCTTGAAGATACAATAAAGAAAATAGATGCGGAATCATAGAATGTGGATTCGTAGTTTTAATTATTTGAATTGGTAAAATGATTATGATAAAAGTATTGTTTTTGATCGCAATTGCCGGACATTTGCTCTGCGGTTATTGCGACTGTCTTCTGACTTATATACCTGGTGGTAAGAAATTTGGAGCAAAACAGTTGAAAGATAATGCTCTGATGGCAGATACGTTTGAAAATATGCCGCTTAAAAATCCAGTGCTTTCTATGCTGCTCGGTTGTCTGGCCTTATTTATGTGTTCGGCAGGTTATTATGGAATATATCTCTGGATGAAAGAATTTTCCGAAGTGTGTGCAGCGATCATATTTATCTCATCTGCACTGTTTCTGATCGCTGGAACAGCACATCATGTTCTTTGCGGAGTTGCAGAGTGGATGTATGTGTCTATGGGAAGAACGGAAGAAGCGTTGAAATCAGTTATTAAGCTGTTTAAAGATACTTCAGCGACAATGATAGCCTGCTATCTTGGATGGGCGGTATTTGGAATTGCTTTGCTTGTTTCAGTTATCACAGGAAAGACTGATCTTCCTGCGTGGGCATGCATATTTAATATTCTGCCCCTTTATGCAGTAACTTTTCCTTTTCATATTGGCGGTACCGGAAACTGGTGCGGAGCAGTAATGTTTGCAGGACTATTGATGCTTATTTGAAAAGATAAATCGGTATTTGGAGAAATAAAAATGTATTTTAATTACGGAAGTACAGAGACGGAATACTTAAAATCTAAAGACTCCCGTCTTGGGGATGCGATTGAAAAGATAGGACATATATACCGTGCTGTGGACAATGATCTGTTTTCGTCCGTAGTTCACCACATCATCGGTCAGCAGATCTCTACAAAGGCACAGCAGACTATCTGGCAGCGTATGAACGATGCTTTTGCAGAGGTAACTCCGAATACCATAGGAAATGCATCTGTTGACGAATTGCAGTCACTTGGTATGACATTCCGCAAGGTAGAGTATATCAAGGATTTTTCGCAGAAGATATTGAATGGCGAATTCGATCTTGAATCCGTGGAAAATATGTCTGATGAAGATGCCGTTTCAGCTCTTGCATCGTTAAAAGGCATCGGTGTATGGACGGCAGAGATGATTTTGCTTTTCTGTCTGCAAAGACCAAATATTCTGAGTTATGACGATCTCGCAATTCAGCGGGGTATGCGTATGGTGTATCACCACAGAAGGATCGACAAGAAGCTGTTTGAAAAATACCGCAGACGTCTGTCACCCTATTGCAGTGTAGCGAGCCTGTATTTTTGGGCGGTCGCCGGAGGTGCGATACCGGAGATGAAAGATCCTGTACCAAAGAAAGGAAAATAAAAATGGAATATATACATCATTATGTTTCTCCCCTCGGCGGGATCACAACAGCATCAGACGGAACTGCGCTGACAGGGCTGTGGTTTGACGGACAAAAATACTTTGCCGATTCTCTGGATACGGGATATGAAGAAAAAGATCTGCCGATATTTGAACAGGCGGACAGGTGGCTCGACATATATTTCAGCGGTAAGGCTCCGGATTTCACGCCGCCTTTGCATATGAAAACCACGGAGTTTCGCAAAGCGGTTTGGGAGATCATGCTCACTATACCTTTTGGTAAAACGATGACTTACGGAGAAATTGCAGACAAGATAGCCAAACAGAAGGGCATTTCCCGAATGTCTGCGCAAGCGGTCGGCGGAGCAGTAGGACATAATTCCATTTCGCTCATAATTCCCTGTCACCGTGTTGTCGGCACAAACGGAAGTTTGACAGGATATGCAGGCGGTATAGACAAGAAGGTCAAGCTCCTTGAACTGGAAGGCGCAAATATGGGAAACTTTTTTGTGCCGAAGACAGGAACAGCACTGTAATGATAAATTCTGATTTATCATAGTAACTTGGTAAGTTAGCTTGCTGTATAATCGGAGTATTTCCCTACGGGAAATAAAATAGAAATTTTCCAGTCGTGGACTGGAAAATCATATTTAATACATTGAAAAACAACGGGTGTACAAATATGAATGAAGAATTACAGATCCTGTATATGCAGGCACGGCTTGTTCGTCTTGCTTCTGAAAAGTGGAATAAACCGTTTTATGAAGTAAATGATATTTTCAAAGAAAAAAATGTATATCATTATATAGCTGAATTATGGGGCATTTTTCATGTAGAAGGTGATGAAGCAGTATTTGATGATATAGAAGAATATCTGAGAGCGAAAGGGACAAAAATATGATAACTGAACTTAAAACGGGTACAATTTTGTATCACGGCAGTTACTGTGAAGTTCATACTCCGGATATTGCCAGATGCAGAAAAAATAAAGACTTTGGACAGGGCTTTTATCTTACAACTGATCTGGAACAAGCTAAGCAGTTTGCAAGGATCACATCAAAGAAAGCTATTGAAAACGGAATTATAAGCGAAGCCTCTCAGTATGTGTCCGTATTTGAATATACTCATAATGAGTCGATAAAATCGAAAATTTATCCTACTGCAGATGCTGACTGGCTTCATTGTGTTGTTGCTCATCGTAAAAGAGGTCTTTTCGAAAATATTATTCATGAACTTGAAGAAACTGATATAATTGGCGGAAAAATAGCCAACGACCAGACTAACGCTACTATACTTACTTATATGGCAGGAACTTTCGGAAAACCTGGTACAGAATCAGTGGATAACACATGTATTAATCTGCTGATACCTGAAAGATTAAAAGACCAGTATTGTTTCCGTACACAGAAGGCACTTGAATGTCTTACATTCAGGAGGTGTATCAGGCTATGAGTGATTTTGAAATTAAAAGGAACAACAATGCTATTGATACTCTTATTGCTTTGACTGTTCAGGAACTTGCAACTAAAGAAAACTGTGATCCTGAAAAGCTTCTTCCTGAATTCTTAGCATCAAAAACCGCACGAATTCTATATGATGAAAGTACAAAACTCTGGT
>JBGUVZ010000285.1:0-3490 GCA_045220685.1 Oscillospiraceae bacterium
TTTAATTATACCACCGGTGAGCGAATAAATCAAGTGTACCGGCCTTGGCTATATGTATAAAATCCGCCCTGAAACGTGCAGGAAAACTTATATTTATTGACATACTAATAATATAAAATTATTTGACTTAAACACACATTTATAGTATAATAATTTTGTGTACATAATTTTGAAAGGACGATCCTAATGAAAAAAATTGCTGTCAGAGCATCAAAACCATACGAGGTACTTATCGAACAGGGACTGCTTTCCCAGTGCGGTAAACTCGTGGCTGAAGTCACCAAAACCAGATTCGCTGCCATTGTCACTGATGACACAGTAGACAGGATCTACTCCGGAAAGGTCATCGCTTCACTCGAAGAAGCTGGTTTCAGAGTGGTAAAGTTCGTTTTTAAAAGCGGCGAAAAATCCAAATGCTCCGATACACTTAACCAGATATACAACTTCCTTGCAGAAAACGGAATCACACGTTCCGACTGCCTTATCGCCCTCGGCGGCGGCGTAGTCGGCGATATCACCGGATACGCTGCAGCAACATATCTCCGCGGACTCGGTTTCATCCAGATACCGACCACACTTTTAGCCCAGATCGACAGCTCTGTCGGAGGAAAAACAGCGATCGATCTTCCGTGCGGAAAGAATCTTGTGGGAGCTTTCAAGCAGCCTGAACTCGTTATCTGCGATCCTCTCACACTCAAAACACTTTCACCTGAGATAGTAGCGGACGGAATGGCTGAGGCTATAAAATACGGCATGATAAGAAGCCGCGAACTTTTTGACCTTATCGCATCCCACACCATCGACGATTACTTTGACGATATCGACGACATAATCTGCCGCTGCGTATCGATCAAGCGCGACGTGGTGGAAAACGACGAATTCGACAAGGGCGAGCGTATGCTCCTCAACTTCGGCCACACGATGGGACATGCCATCGAAAGCTTCTTCAACTACGAGACATACACCCACGGAAATGCCGTTGCAGCAGGCATGCACATAATAACAGAGCAGGCTGTAAAGCACTCCGAATGCAAGGCAGAAGCACTTGAAGCACTCGACAAGGTCATCACTTCATACAGACTTCCGCTCACCACTGAAGCGAAGATATCTGAACTCATTCCGCTCTGCGCCAATGACAAGAAGTGCGAATCAACATTTATCAACGCAATAATCTGCAGTGACATCGGCATCTCATCGATAAAGAAGATGCCTTTTGAAGAATTCAGGGCCTACATGGAAGCTTAAGAGGTGACCTATGGATATAACTTTCATCCCTTCAAAACTTAACGGCAAAGTCCGCATTCCTTCCTCGAAAAGCGTTTCACACAGAGCACTTATCTGTGCTGCACTTGCTGAAGGAACATCCTATGTGCGTGACATAAGCATTTCCCAGGACATTCTTGCAACAATGGATACCCTTACAGAACTCGGTGCATCATTCGAGACAGAAGAAAACGTGATAAAGGTCTGCGGCATAAGCACTCCTTCCGAAAAAGCTGAGCTTCGCTGCTGCGAAAGCGGTTCCACACTCAGGTTCATCATTCCTGTGGCATGCGCCCTCGGAACATTTTCGACCTATCACGGAAAAGGACGTCTTCCTGAAAGACCTATCGACATCTACACAAGAGAGCTTTCGGAAAAAGGCATTACCTTCGACTACCACAACACCATGCCTTTCACAACTTCAGGAAAGCTCAAGGGCGGCGTTTTCCATATTGAAGGAAACGTATCATCACAGTTTATCACCGGACTTCTTCTTGCTCTTCCGCTCTGCGAAGATGACTCCGAGATAATCCTCACCTCTCCGCTCCAGTCTGAGCCTTACGTAAACATAACGCTTGAATGCATGAAGGCCTTCGGAGTAAAAGCTGAAAGGACTGTGGAAGGATACCGTGTAAAAGGCGGACAGAAATACACTCCTGCTGACTACACATCAGAGGCGGATTTCTCTCAGGCTGCCTTCTTCGTAACAGCCAACAGCATCGGAAGCAGCGTCACAATAGAAAACCTTCCTGACCCTGCACGTTCAGCTCAGGGAGACAAGAAAATAATTGAAATAGCAGACCAGTTATGCTATAATAAAAAGACGGGTGTGTCCGGAGAATACTCGATAAACGCTTCAGACATACCGGATCTTGTGCCGACACTGGCTGTTCTCTGCTCACTTTCCGGAAACACTGTCCGCATCACAAATGCAGAACGTCTTAAAATAAAGGAAAGCGACCGCCTCGATACAACAGCGCGAATGATCAGCGGAATAGGCGGTAAGATAGAAAAAACTGATGACGGACTTATCATCACACCGGTACCTCACTTTACAGGCGGTACGGTAGACAGTTTCAATGATCACCGCATCGCGATGGCTGCTGCCATTGCTGCTACGGCTTCAACCGGAAACGTCACTGTCAGAGGATTCGAATCCATCAGAAAATCCTACCCTGATTTTCTGAAAGATTATATTAATTTAGGAGGAAAAACAGAGAATGGCATCACTTTGGAATGATCGTATCTCGATATCAATATTCGGCGAATCTCACGGCACGGGAATAGGTGTCGTTATGGATAATCTTCCTCCGGGAGAATACATACGCATGGAAGACGTTCTCGCTTTCATGTCACGCAGAGCTCCGAAGAAGAACAAGACATCCACACCGCGTGCGGAAAAGGATATACCGGAGATCATGTCCGGACTTTACAATAACAGAACAACTGGCACTCCGCTGTGTGCAGTGATAAGAAACACTGACCAGCACTCAGCTGACTACGGCAACGTTCAGACACTTGCACGTCCGGGACACGCTGACTACACAGGTGCCAGAAGATATCAGGGCTTCAACGATGTACGCGGCGGCGGACATTTTTCAGGAAGACTTACAGCTCCTCTTGTATTTGCTGGTGCTGTATGCGCCCAGATACTTGAAAGACGCGGCATTTATACCGGCGCTCATATTTCCGCTATCCACGGTATCAAGGATAAGGAATTCAGCTTTACCGGAGTAAGCCGTGAGGACATTCTTGAAATAAGAAGCAAGGAATTTCCTGTTATCGATGACGAAGCAGGAAAGAAAATGATAGAAGACGTTGACAAGGCAAGAAAGTCACTCGATTCACTCGGCGGTGTTATCGAATGTGCTGCAGTCAACATTCCTGCCGGCATCGGTTCACCGATGTTTGACGGACTTGAAAACACAATTTCACGTCTCGTTTTCGGTATACCGGCTGTAAAGGGCATCGAGTTCGGTATCGGATTCAAGGCAGCTGAACTTCTCGGCAGCCAGAACAACGACGAATTCTACGTTGACGATCACGGTCATGTTCTGACAAAGACCAACAACCACGGCGGCATACTCGGCGGCATATCATCAGGAATGCCGGTAATACTCAGAGTTGCCATCAAGCCTACACCGTCGATCTCACAGCCTCAGAAGACAATTAACTACACCAGTCTTTCAAACGATGTGATCACCATCAAGGGAAGACATGATCCGTG
>JBGUVZ010000286.1:0-2946 GCA_045220685.1 Oscillospiraceae bacterium
AAAAAATACTGTTACATGAAACAGAATGAATATGCCGGGTTGTTAAAATCGGGTCTGTCTGCTCTCAGTGAGAAATCAATGCTCGCTATAAATGAAACCGATATCTGTTACGCAGCTGATAATCATTATCCATTGATCAGCGACTATATCGTTTCACCTGAAGATATCGACCCCGGAAACACGATATGCCTAGAAAAATGGTGCTATGATCCGAAATTACTGAGTACCGGTGACTGCGTGGATGACATATCGCTGATATTGTCACTGAAAGATTCTGAAGACGAACGCGTACAGATATCATTAGACGAATTAAGGAGTAAATATAAATGGTAAACGGAATTGATAAATTCAAGAGCAAATTCAAAGGATTTGAAGATATGTACACTCTTATCGGCGGAGCTGCATGTGGTCTTGTTCTTAACGACGCCGGTCTGGATTTCAGGGCTACCAAAGACCTTGACATCGTCCTGATAATCGAAGCACTTGATGAAAAATTCGGAAAAGCTTTCTGGGAATTTGTCGAGGAAGGCGGATATCAGGTCAGAGAACGAAACAGCGGAGAACCGGAATTTTATAGATTTCACAAGCCGTCAAACCCCGATTATCCCAAAGAAATCGAACTTTTTTCAAGGAAAAGCAATGTTTTAAATTATTCAGGGAACAACAGACTAATACCAATTCATATTTCCGATGAAATATCCAGTTTATCTGCGATCCTTTTAAACGATGAATACTACGACTTTCTGAAATCCGGAACAGTACTTATAAACGGAATACAAGTTTTAAATTACACTCATATCATCCCATTTAAAGCCAAAGCATGGCTGGACCTTAAAGATCGCAAAAATCATGGTGAATCAGTTGACAGCAAAAATATCGATAAACACAAACGCGATATATTCCGACTGGCTCAGATCATATCAGAAAATGATAAAGTTCAGCTTTCTCCTGAAATATATAATGATATGACTAAGTTCATTGAGCAAATTGAAGACGAACCTATAGATCTTAAAAATTTAAAAATAAATATCAGCAAAGCTGAACTGCTTAATACAATAAAAAAAGTTTATAGTCCGGATTTGTCAGATAAATCGGTTCCGTAAGAGGTACGAAGTACGTGAAGAACCAGTGATTCAGCAAACAGGTTGTTTGTGCTGCAAAGCAGCACATTATCAATAGCAGCAGGCGCCTCGCAGAGGTGCCTGCTACCTTTTCGGGTGACTACACCCATCCAAAAAATTCTTTCTGCATATAAACCCATCGTTTTTTATGCATATAAAAATCTTTTTCTGCATAAAAACACACCACTTTTTATGCAGAAGCGATTGACTTTCTGCATAAAAAATAGTACACTTATATGCAGAAAGGAGTCGTGGCCATGCATCATTTTGATTATTCTTTCCTTGATAACGGAATGCTCCCCGCTGGACTTGTAAGCATTACCGGTGATATTTACGCGCTTCGTGTAATGGCTGTCAACCGTAAGGAACAGTTTGAAAATGTATTTACCGAACTGGCTGCTGTCGCTAAAGTCCAGTCTGTAAAGTGTTCAAATCAGATTGAAGGTATAGTAACAACCGACGACCGAATCAATGAAATCGTAAACAGAAAAAGTGCCCCGCTCAATCATAACGAACAGGAGATTGCCGGTTACAGCGACGCGCTGGCTGAGGTGCATACCGGATATTCGGATCTTGATTTCCGTGAATCGGATATACTCAGACTTCATGCTGTTATGATGAGCATTGTACGAGATCCGCTTGCCGGAAAATATAAAACTAATGACAATGATATAATTGAAGAAGACGTTAATGGCAGAAGAAGAGTAAGATTCCATCCGACTTCTGCAGAAGACACACCTGATGAAATGGCGCAGCTTATTCTTGCATACCGCGAAGCAAGAGACAACCCAAATATCAATCAGCTTCTCCTTATTCCGTGCGTTATACTGGATTTTCTGTGTATTCATCCTTTCCGCGACGGTAACGGACGTATGTCCAGACTGCTGTCACTGCTTCTTCTTTACAGAAACGGTTTCGATGTCGGCAAATATATCTCATTTGAAGAACAGATAAATATCCGCCAAGGCAACTACTACGATGCACTTAAACGTTCCTCAAACGGATGGCATGAAAACCTTAATGATTACTCCGATTTCATCATGGAGTTTCTGACCACACTGTATATATGCTACAAGGAACTTGATAACCGCTTTGCTGTGGTAGGAAGCAGAAAGATCACCAAGCAGGCAAGAGTTGAAGCTGTTGTTCTTAACAGTCTGACACCTGTTTCAAAAAGTGATGTTACAAAGATACTTCCGGATGTAAGCCCTACGACGATTGAATCAGTACTCGGTCAGATGGTAAAGTCCGGTGCCATAAGAAAAATAGGTTCCGGCAAAGCTACTAAGTATGTGAAAAACTAAGAAAAAATTAAGTCATAACACTAAAATTTCGTTAGTGTTATGGCTTTCTATTTGTGCTGACACGCAGCACATTATCAATAGCAGCAGGCGCCTCGCATGCTGCCTTTTCCGGTGATTGACCCCTCCGAAAAAAGGTGATTATTTTTTATTTGACAAACATCAACATTACATTTATACTTATATAGTACGATTGTGTATCTGAGTTATCCTTATACCATCGATAGAACATATACCGGAGGAAAAAACTATGGAATCGAAAAGAAACCGTGAAAAACTGCCGTCTAATTTTGAATCAAAGATAAAAAATGAATATCTGAAAGAACAAATCGCAGACGTTGGAATGTGGGGATTAATTCCGTCAGTTAATTATTCAATGAAATCACCTAAAGGAATCAAAAGAATAAATGATAATATGCCTCTTTTTAAATTCATTGACTCAAACTTCGCACATCAAAAATGACTGTGCATCTTGAAAATTCAATAGTAAGCGCCGCAAAAGTAACTAAATCAAGCAGCTTTTA
>JBGUVZ010000287.1:0-3794 GCA_045220685.1 Oscillospiraceae bacterium
TGCCGTTATCGGATGCGCGATAGGTTACGCTGCCGGCACATATCTTTTCCCGAAGATCATCTGGAAGACCTATACGCTTATGTACCTTGATCTTCCGATGCGTTATCTTTTCGATACACCGCTTGCAGTCATCGCACTGACTGTATCTTTATTATGTTCAATCGGTGTGACATGGCTCAGCTGCCGTGTCGAGCTTGCGGAAACCGCAGCCGAACTGATGAGACCAAAAGCTCCGAAAGCCGGAAAGCGTATACTTCTTGAATACATCGGCTTCATCTGGAACCACACAAGTTTCCTTCACAAGGTTTCGGCGCGAAACATATTCCGCTACAAAAAACGACTTTTCATGATGATACTCGGTATAGGCGGATGCACAGCGCTTCTGCTTACCGGATTCGGAATAAAGGATTCCGTTGCAGGATTCGCCGACTCGCAGTACGGTGAGATACAGATCGCTGACGCATCTGCAGCACTCAGGGAAATGGAAGACGGTATTCCTGAAGATCTTGAAACTATACTTAAGGAAAACACTTCTGATCACACTCTGATGTACAACGGCTCCTGGGATCTTGTTTACGGAAAAACCGTAAAGAGCGTTACAGTGAATGCCGCAGATGACTATTCCGACATGGATAAATATTTCGTGTTACGGGATATGCATGGCACAAAGCTTGCTGCTCCGAAAAACGGAGAGGTTCTTATCAGCCACAGTGTTTCGGAACGATACGGTATCAAAACCGGAAGCACGGTCAAGCTTCGCGATGAAGAAATGCGCGAACTTGAGCTGAAAGTCACAGGTGTGTTTGAAAACCATGTATACAACATGGTGTTTATAAACACTGAGTCCATGAGATCACAGCTTAACGAAGAGATCCAGCCGAACTTCGCATTTATAAACTTCAAGGACGGTGCTGATATTAGCACAAGTGCTGCTGCCGTTTCCGGAAATGCTCATGTAATGCAGGTCATCATTTTCGGAAATCTCAGAACACGTCTGAACTCGATGATGAGCAGTCTTGACTATATCGTTCTTATTATCATTATCTGCGCGGCAGGTCTGGCGTTCGTTGTACTTTACAATCTCACAAACATCAACATAACCGAGCGTGTCCGTGAGATAGCTACTATAAAGGTACTCGGTTTCTTCCGCCGTGAAACATCAGCGTATGTTCTCCGCGAAAACCTCGCTCTTACAGCCATGGGTACCGCCGCAGGCATCGGTGCCGGAATACTCCTCCACCGTTTCGTCATGGCACAGATAAAGGTCGATCTTGTTGATTTCGGCGTAAAGATACTGCCGGAAAGCTACGCCTACAGTATCGCACTTACGTTCATTTTCAATTTCATCGTAAATCTGTTTATGGAGATAAAACTGGAGCGCATCAATATGGCGGAATCGCTTAAATCAGTGGAATAAACTTAAGGCATCGTTCTCATTTCAGAGGACGATGCCTTTTGTTTTATATAATTGGTACCTTTTTATTTCCAGTATCTTTTCAGTTCATCATAAAAGTTTTCTCTTGTTCCTGCCATAATAATGATAACCGCTTCAACTTCATCACTGTCTTCTATCTGAACATACTCCACCGTATATGCAAGTTCATAATTGATTCGGTTATAGTATATATCATAACCTCTTACTCCACTCAGATCACCTGTTTTTTCTTCTCCTATTGTCGGATCAAGCGTTATAGCGTTTATTGCATCAAGATATAATTTCTTAAGCTGCTTGTCTTTCAGCTTCTTAAAATACTTTGCTGCCGGCGGAAGGATTCTTACATTCGTCACGTCTGATCCTCCGTTCCGAAAACATCTTCAACAGTTGAGTATTTTCCGTTCCCTTCAGCAGCTTTCCTTGCAGCTTCAAGCATTGCCTCCACAGCAGGACGTACCTTAGCCTGTCTGATTTTAAATTCTTTAAGGAGTTCTTCACCTGAAAAACCTTCTTTAATAAGTTCTGCAAGAATCTGTTCAGCAAACTCTCCTCCGGATTCCGATGATGCAGGGCGAATAATAAGCATACCATCACCCTTAATACAAATTGCTTCTTTGTCAAAGCCAAGTTCTGAATAATATTTCTGCGGAATCGTAAACTGACGCTTTGATGAAATAGTTACGCGTTTCTGCTCTGGTGTTATATTTAAAGCTAACGACATATGACCACTCTCCTTGTTTCTTTGTAAAATGATTTCCTTGTTTCCTTGCTGATTTAATTATAACATAAAATTCATCAGAAGTTCAAGTGGCATTCAGCAATATTTCGTGACTAAATCTGCATGAAGCTGAGCAGAATTTACTATTATCAAAAGGCGCCGATAACCTTTTTATGTGAAATTTTCTTGTAATACCAACTCTGTTATCGTATAATAATAATAATATATTCTAAGGAGAACGCTAATGAAAACAGCAACAAATAAAGGATGCCCTGAATGCGGAAAAAGATTTATCTTTTTTAATGATGATCAGTATTTTTACGGCAGCCCGGTAAGGACTTGTAAAAAATGCGGCAATTATTACATCGACAAACGTTACCACGAAATAGCCATTGAAGGATTTAGATCCGGTCAGCTGTCCTGTATTGGATACAGTATAGCATGCGCAGTTGGTATATTTTTTTATGGCGTGGAATATATCTTACGCGGTACAAACTTATTGGTAATATGAAACCAATGGGAAAGATTCTTCCTGTTATTTTTATCATCACAGGTGTTGCTATCGTTCTTATCGGTATATTTGAGATAATAATGATCTTAACCGGTAAAAAAACAGAAAAGCTTGATAAACTTAAACTTGAATCAGAAATGCGACTTAAAAACAAAGTATATGCTCAGCTACTTAAACAGGAGGGTTACAATGTTCCAAAACAATTCCTATAATACAACTCCAGAAAAAAATAAAGGTGCTCTTCTCATCGGAATTATATTTCTTTCTGTTTTTGTCATTTATCTGCTGATGTCAGGACTGTCAGAATATACAGATAAGTCCGGAAGTGTTACCGCTGAAATAGATATAGCCGGATATGGTGTCGAACTTGAACATTCTATATACGGCCTCATACCGACAGGCAAAGAATACTATTACATTGCTATTAACAACATTAACGGAAATATTTATGTCGTTCGTGCAGGTAAACACTGGATCGAACAGAATTTTGACGCATCAACACACAAATCACTAAACGGTATGATGACAATAACTGCTGAAATTGACGGTGTGGACCATAACGTCGCAAAGGAACTCGAGAGCCGTATCACACCATTCACAGAATCTGGTTTTACTTGTATTACAGGTTCCTCACAATGTTATAATATCGTCTACAGACATGGTGGTTTGAACAAACTTATCTGCGCAGGACTTATTATTGCGACAGCAATTGTTTTTATGATATCGAAAAAACTTGGCGGCAAAAATGATTTTTCGCCTAAACTTCTTATTACCGGAACAATCCTTATGTTCATATCAATGATATTCATAATTTATGTAATATCAACCGAAATGTAATGCTAACAAAACTTGCTTCAATAATATTAAGAACAGTGCACTGCCAAAGCGGTGCACTGTTTATTATAGCATCGGCATCCGTCAGGGTGCCGATACCATTTCAGAAACTCAGGCTTTTTCGCTGTTATCGCTCCCAACCCCTTGACAAAGTTTTAGATAAATGCGATAATTTATATAGTTTGATATTTTCAATTATTGGTTCATTTACTCAAACTTCGCACATCAAAAATGACTGTGCATCTTGAAAATTCAATAGTAAGCGCCGCAAAAGTAACTAAATCAAGCAGCTTTTA
>JBGUVZ010000288.1:0-5356 GCA_045220685.1 Oscillospiraceae bacterium
TTTACCATCACCATTCAGATCACCGTAAACGATGCTGTCATAATCCGGCTTCTCCGGTGCAAGATATCCGGTAACAGTCGGAGTAGTCAGCGGAGCTGCCTGCTGAACATCAGGAGAACCTGAATCGCCTGTCTGATCCGGAGGTGATGTGGTGTAATACTCAGGGATGTAATTTTCAGTCCTGTAATTATAAAACGGAGCATATCTGTCAGCTCTCAGCTCAAACTCATATCCGAATTCATCAAGTATGAGCTTAGCAATACGGCATCTTTCCTCAGGCGTGTCTTCTTCTGTTTCCACTACATACATTTTTCTGCCGTTATCGCCTTCGCTTAAAGAAATACGGCATTTTTCGCCCTTTTTCTTAAGAAAATCCGCAACTGCTTTAAAATCATAATCCTCTTTGTATTCGATCGGATTATAGTTGTAATAAAGCCTGTCAAACACAAATGTGTATTCCTTATACTTTACAGTATCACTTGTACAGTTAACAGCGGTAACCTTTCCTTCATCAGTATACGGTTTAAGTGCTTCCTTTACTTCTTCAAGCATCTCATCAGTGACATCCTCTGCAAGCACGAGACCAGTCGAATAGAGATAATATGTTTCGTATGTACCGCCGGTTACTGCTGTAACCGCCTTAAGGATCTCTGTACGTGTATCTTCATTGCAGCTTTTGAAAGTAACAGTCAGTTCATCCTTGGCTTCCGGAAATGTCAGGATAATATGATGCTTATCATACCACGGTGCAATATAAGGAACGCATTTTCCCCTGAAGTTTTCATCCTGATATTTATCCCCGCCCACGCACTCAACATAATCACTGAATGCAGCCTCAAAATATCCGCTGTCATCAAACTGCTTAAGATCCTTGTAGAATTCATTTCTGTTTTCAATAAGTGCATTTATACCGTCTTCAGTCACTGCAGCCTTCACTATACCAGCATCATTAATTACCGGAGTAAAACATGCAGCCGAAAACATAAATGCAGTCAGTCCTGCCGTTATTCGGTTCTTTTTCATAAGATCATGTCCTTTCTTTATCCCCCGTATACGGAGGGGAACATTTGTAAATAATGGTTAAAAATATAAATCGTGTTTAAGCTAAACGGATTCAAAACAGGGTTCCGAATTGCTTTCATTTATTATACACCGGAACTTATGAAATATCTCCGCGTCTTCCGAAAAAATTTTAAGTTTGTTGAAATACGCTATACTGCAGTTCGCAATGTTGTCGTATATTCACAATCAAGAATACCGGAGTGTTGCTGACACGCCGGTACCTTTTTTATGCGAAAAACCTCACCTCTGATTCCGTTGACAATCAACTTATTTCTGATATAATATAAGTAGGAAGTGATAAAGTGATATTAGAGAATCAACGATATGGTCGCAACAAAGATACGCTTGTAAATAAATCTTATATTGAAAGCGGAGATGTCATCTTTTCAGTAACTGACAGTACTGACAAAAGAGCTATTATTTATACGGAGAAACTAAAAAAAGCGATTAACGGAAAAAAAGCTCTGATTACTATTCACACTCATCCAAGCAGTATGCCACCAAGTATAGATGACTTTAACTCTTCATTCAATAACGAATATAAAATTGGATTTGTAGCTTGCCACAACGGAAAAGTATTCAGATACACATCTGAACAGGAAGTAAGCAAAACACTGTATAATCTTTATATCAAAGAGTATCTTGATGAAAATTTAAGTGAATATGAAACACAGTTAAAAGCTTTACAAAAACTAAAAGAAAACCATGAAATTGATTTTTCGGAGGTGTTATAAATGGCTGAGAAAGAATACTTTATTGATGACAGAATCATCATCCCTGATGAAATTAAAAGAATGTCAAAAGAAGAATGCCGTGCTGAAATAACCAGATTAGAAGCTGAAGCTGCTGAAAAAAAGCGAAACATCGAAAAGAAAAAAACGATAACCACATAACCCGACTGGTAATAAAAAATATGCACCGAAGGTGCATTACTGATAATACCGGCGTGTCGCTGACACGCCGGTACCTTTTTTTATGCGAAAAAGCACACCTCTGATTCCGTTGACAATTAACTTATTTCTGTTATAATTAGAGAAAGAAAACCACGCAGACGAGGAAATAAAGCTATGGAAAAAGAACGATTTGGTTTTACAATAATGAACTTCGAAGAACCGCAGATGAAGATAACCTGGGTTCCATACGATGCGCAGAATACAGTTGAATATGAAAGATACGCAAGTGAACGTCATCCCCTTATTCCATATGAAATCTGGAATATGACAGGAAATTTTCATGACGTTATGAACTATCTTGAAAAACGATGCTTTCCAAGAACAAGAATAGGTGTCGAAGATCTTCTTAAGGATTACGGTCTGAAGTTCTACGATCCTCTTCAGATTTGCCGGAAGTCACATGGTCGGAGTATGACAAACTATATGTGGCTGAAATTTACCGATGAACCGGATCTGACTTTTGAGCAGATAAGGCTCAGATGATGTCCGACAGGTGGTGAAATCATTATGATACCATTAAACAGTGCAAATATGTTTGGTTCTGAAGGTTCAGGCAATCAGAAAAAATTCTGGACGGCGGATAACCGACTGGTAAAACTCAATTCCAAATACCGTGAGGCTGACAAGGAAGTATCCGCATATGAACTCGGTACAATGTTCGGTCTTGACATGGTAAGATACGAGAAAAAGGAATACATGTTCCGTTCACAGAAATGTATCGGCTGTGAATGTGAAAATTATCTGCATAATTATGAAGTCTCTATCCCTTTTTCAGAACTTTTTTCAGGCAGCGAAGCCATTATAAATTTCAATACAAAAGCTTCCGAATTCTTTGATATAACAGTTGGACTGATATGTGATCTTACGCATTTTTCAAATGAAAGTGTAAGGAAATACATCATGCAGATACTTGTTTTCGACTATATTATCTGTAATGAAGACAGACACTTATCAAATTTTGAAATAATAAAAAATGAGAAAACAGGCACTTACAGATTTGCTCCGATCTATGACAACGGATTATCATTTCTGAAAACCAATGCCGTTTTGACGCAGGCAAAGCTTCAGAAAAGGCTGAAGAAATATAAATCCATGCCATTTTCGAGAAATCCGAAAACAAATCTTATTGATCTTAAAGAAGCAAAACAAATAGCTCGAGAATATAAAGCAAATGCCGACCTTAACGGCGGAATACTTAACAATTTCAATATCACAGAATTCCACAGAAGATTAGCAAACCAAAGACTTAATGAGTTGCTGAGTTTAAAATAATATGCCCTAATCGATACGTGTTTATCTGATTGGGTGTGATTGTGCCATTGTCAAGGACACAATCTGAAAATTCTGGAAATCATAAATGACCTGTAGTACCGGCGTGTCGCTGACACGCTGGTCCCTTTTTTCTGAACATAAAAATCCCCCTTGTCCCTCACACTTATCTGTGCTACAATATAAGCACAAAGGGAAAAGGGGGATTTCTCATATGAACAAGGGGATTTTTTTATTTAAAACAGTACGAAAAATAACATCGGTTACTGTAGCTTCCGCACTTGCATTTACTATTATGCCACTTACGTCTGGTAATGCAGTTACGGACGACGTATTTTTCGACGATTTTGACGGAACGACACTCAATACTGACAACTGGCTCATTGCTGAAAAGAACTGGGGCGGGACTATTGAAAAGGGTGGAAAAACTGTTGACTATAACGGTGGTGTCATTCCTGAAAACGTTGCTCTGAAGGACGGAAATCTCGTACTTACCGGTCTCGGTAATCAGTACGAAGGTCCGGTTCGTGGGATCAACCGTGATCTCAGCCGACGCGAGGATGGAAAACGATGCGGCGGTGCGATAGCAACCAGAGAATATTTCGGCTCCGGTAGTTATGAGATACGCGCGAAGATCGCACCTGTTACCGGATGCTGTTCGGCGATGTGGACATTTGAATACGAAGAAGACTACAGCGGCGATGACCTTAAGATCATCAATCATGAGATTGATATTGAATTTCCGGGACGGAATGAAAAAGACGAAATCACACTTGATCATGTACTGTGTACAACGTGGACGACTGAAGATGACTACAAAACAAAGTCGGTAAAATGCGGACCTCAGACAGACGGTGAATATCACACATACCGCTTTGACTGGCACACCGGAAACGATTCAGAAACACCAAGAGTCGAATATTTCTTCGACGGCGAACTGAAATACACATCCTATGAATTCATCCCGACAAATGAAAGCCGTTTCTGGCTGGGACTTTGGTTCCCGAAAAACTGGGCCGGAACTCCTGATTTTGATACTACGGAATTTGTTATCGACTATGTAAAAATAACACCGTTCCACGAAAGCGGAGACACGCCGCAGCATGAATCCTATTCAGATCACGGATGGGCGAAGGAATATGCTGATCTTCCGAAAGGCTGGCTTCTCTGGCACAGCTACGGCAGATATGCCGATCTCGACAGCACTTTGTATCTGAAAGAGCCGGATGGAAAAATCGCTGAGATAACCGGCGATTTTCATCATGCAATGAACGGTAATTTCGGCACCACTCCGGATGCAATCACTTTCATGGCAATAGACAACGAAGCCGACGAATGGGATATCTATGTGTCCCGCTCCGGAAAGATAACAAATCTGACAAAGAACAGCGGATTCCGAAACGAAGATCCGAAATGGTCTCCTGACGGAAAGAAGATAATTTTCAAGCGCGGTTACTGGGATAACAGCGTCGAGAACTTCAAATATGATCTTGCAGTTATCAATATGGAGACCGGAAACATTTCCATGCTGACTGATGACATGACTGAAGAAGCCATGCCGTATTATTCATCTGACGGAAAAGTAGTTTATTTTGCCGCATATGAAAACGGCATCGGAAATATCCGGCGACTTGATACTGAAACCGGAGAGACAGAAACGATTTTTGAAGAATCCGGCGTAAATGCGTATTATCCGATAGTAAGCGAAAATGACCTTTATTTCACCAGATGGACAGGTGCAGATAACCGCTGCGACCAGCTTGTAAAATACGATGGCAGTGAGTTTATTTCCCTGCCATGTAATTCGGATAAATACGACTGCTCCGATATCTGTCCGGTCACTGAAAACAGTTTTATCTACAGCACGACCTGTGACGATGAGTATGACCTTTACTACTACAATGGGAAAACATCCCGAAAGATATCTCTCAGCACAGATAAAAATGATCTCGGTGCGGATTTCTTCTCTTTTAATGATTACGAGAAAATTCAGAACACCGGCAAAATCAAAGGCGATATCAACGAAGATGGAAAATTCGATTCCGCAGATGTACTTTTACTTCGAAAATATC
>JBGUVZ010000289.1:0-8995 GCA_045220685.1 Oscillospiraceae bacterium
AATTAACGGAGGAATATATAATGGCATGTTTTTTAGTACCTACAGCAGAGGCAATAGTAACAACGATCGCATCAGCTGTAATCAAGAATTCAAGGAAAAATGAAAAGAAAACAAACGAGTATGAAGTGAAATTTTCAGACAGACTTGGAAGACTTAACGGTCTTCTTTGGGGCGGTTCAGGACTTCTCGCATTCGAACACCTCTGGCACGGCGAAATCTCACCGTTTTTCCCGTTTTTAACAGCAGCATCCGATCCGGAATCAACACAGGTAATGCTGGATGAAATGGCGACGAACGGAACGGCGATGGCAGTCATAGTCACCGCAGTATGGATCGCGACCGTGGTCATAGAAAAAATGTGGGCAAAGAACGCAAAGGAACACACTGAAAAGGAGGCAAAATCATGACACTTCTTATCACACTCATCGCCGCTGTAACGGTAACACTTATCTGGTATACAAATGAAAAGGCACGTGAACTTAAAACAGGTATTCTCTGCTACATGTTCTGGGGAGCTTCTCTCATGTGGCTCGTTGATGCGGCAGTGGAATACATCGAAGACGGTGCAGACTACTTCCTCCCGTCATCAGGTGATATGCTCAACGATGCATTTCTCGGATTTTCAGTAGTAGTTCTCGCTCTTGTAGTATGGATGGTTTACCTTCTTATAAAAGATCCGAAGAAGAGGTTCTTAAAGCACTGATAAAACCGGAATTTTCGTAGCCTGTACACAAAGTATCGTTCACAGATTTTTTAGATATTTTATGTATCAGAGTTGTATTCTACACCTTAAAGACAAATGCACATTCCATTTATAAGGAGTGTGCATTTTTTGCTGTTTTAAAACCATTTAGTTTCCATTAATGCCGCTGATTAGTGAATGTAACGGATAGTTTGCAACCGAAAAAACGTACAAATAAAGTAATATCACACAATACAACCTAACATTTCACGTATAGTTTGCACAGATTTGATGTTGTAAATAAGATATTTCTGCTAATTTTATTTTGTAACGGTAAATCAGCGCACAAAATGGGTTGACAAGCAATGAATGAGGAATTAAAATTAAGTATATAGAACATTGTATTAGTTGTTACAGGAAACATTGTAAGGTATATTATGCCTGTTTGTGCATTATTTCAGGTTTATGAATTTGTACGTGTTATAATGGAACAAATTAATGCAATGCAGAAAATTATCAATCTTTATTTTAATTTAGGAGGAGAATATGGCTAGAAAATTAATCGCAATGATCTCAGCACTTGTAATGCTGGGCGCGTTTACCGGATGCACTTCAGGTGACAGCAGTACAGGAAACGCAGGAAACGGTGGAAACACTAATGCAAACGCAGATTCAAAGACTGATGACGGTGCAAAGGATGACGCATCTGCAGAATCAAAGGCAGATAACACATCAGACGGCGGCACAAAGACAGTTGGTATCGCAATGCCTACCAAGACACTTGAACGCTGGAACCGTGACGGTGAATATCTGAAGGATCAGTTCGAAGCTGCAGGCTACAACGTTGAACTCAAGTATTCAGACGACGATCCTAACCAGCAGAACAACGATATCCAGGGTATGATCGCTGACAAGGTAGATCTTCTTCTTATCGCTGCCGTAAACGGAAACACACTTTCACAGACACTTAACGATGCAAAGGACGAAGGCATCGAAGTTATTGCCTACGACCGTCTTATCATGAACACAGACGCAGTTTCCTACTACGTATCTTTCGACAACTACACTGTAGGTAAGCTTCAGGGTGAATACGTAAAGACAGAACTCGGCCTTGACAAGAACGCAGGTCCTTTCAATATCGAATTTACTGCCGGCGACCCTGCCGACAACAACGCTCCGTACTTCTTCAATGGTGCATACGAAACACTCAAGGAATTCATCGATGCAGGCAAGCTCGTTATTCCTTCAGGTAAGCAGAAATTTGAACAGGTAGCTACAGACGGATGGCAGACAGACGTTGCTCTTGAAAATATGCAGAACACTCTCGCATCCTACTACGCAGACGGAACACAGCTTGATGTTGCACTCTGCTCAAACGACTCAACAGCTCTCGGTGTTGCACAGGCTATCGCATCTGACTACAGCGGATCAAATGCTCCGATCGTAACAGGTCAGGACGGCGATATCGCTAACCTCAAGAATATCGTTGACGGAAAGCAGTCCATGACAGTTTACAAGAACGTAAGCGACGAAGCTGGCGTAACTCTTGAAGTTTCAAAGGCTGTTCTTTCAGGACAGACACCGGATGCAAGCCTTGTAAGCTCACTTTCAGCTGAAGCTGCATACGATACTGAATCATACGACAACGGTACAAAGGTCGTTCCTTCATACCTCCTCGTTCCGTATGTAATCACAAAGGACAATCTCGATCTTCTTGTTGATACAGGCCTTTACAAGTGGGACAGCGATCACAAGTATCTCGAATCAACAGCTTCAACAACCTGATCATAATGAATAAGCTGGAAATCCGGCTTCGCCGGATTTCCGGAGGGGGATCACGGGGCTCCGCCCCGGTCCCTCACGCTGATTTATAAATAAATCAGCGTTTTAAATCACTTAACCGAAAGGGCGGGCTTTGCCCCGCCTTTTCCTGTATAAGAAGGAGAGATATACTTGGCAGAATATATTCTCGAAATGAAAAACATAACAAAGGAATTCCCTGGTGTAAAAGCTCTCGATAATGTAAATCTTCAGGTAAGACCCGGTGAGATTCACGCTCTTGTAGGTGAGAACGGCGCCGGTAAATCCACGCTCATGAATGTCCTCAGCGGAACCTATCCGTTCGGTTCCTATACAGGTGATATCGTGTACAACGGTGAGGTGTGCAGATTCAAAACTCTGCACGACAGCGAGGAAAAGGGAATAGTTATCATACATCAGGAACTTGCGCTCATACCGGAACTGTCGATAGGCGAGAATATGTTTCTTGGAAATGAACGAAAGGGAGCTCTCGGCATCAACTGGGACGAGACATATCATCAGGCAGCCGAGCACATGCGTCAGGTGGGTCTCAAGGAAGAAGCGACCACTCTTATCAAGGATATCGGAACGGGAAAACAGCAGCTTGTCGAGATCGCGAAAGCCCTCAGCAAGAACGTAAAGCTGCTCATCCTTGATGAACCGACATCATCGCTCAATGAAGAAGATTCGAAAATGCTTCTTGATCTGCTCATAAGCTTCAAGGAAAAAGGAATGACTTCGATAATTATTTCCCACAAGCTCAACGAGATCTCATACGTAGCGGACAGGATCACCGTCGTGCGTGACGGATCAACTATCGAAACCATTGACAATGAAGGACACAATATCGACGAGGCACGTATTATACGGGGAATGGTAGGACGTGAACTCAGTGACCGTTATCCTTCACGCGAGCGTAATATAAGCGATAAGATTGGAATGGAGGTAAACGGCTGGACGGTATATCACCCGCTGTTTACTGAGAAAAAGGTTGTGGACAATGTTTCGTTCAATGTTCACCGCGGCGAGATAGTCGGATTTTCCGGACTGCAGGGTGCGGGAAGAACGGAACTTGCCATGTCGGTATTCGGCAGATCCTACGGAACGAATATAAGCGGATCGCTGAAAATAGACGGTGAACCAAAGGAACTTAAAAATGTACGTGATGCGATAAGCGCCGGACTTGCCTACGTTACGGAAGACAGAAAGGGCAACGGACTTATTCTTGCGGAAAGTATTGCGAAAAACACGACGATGGCAAAGCTCGAAAAGGTATGTACCAAGGGCATCATCAATATTGATAAGGAAAATCAGGTAGCCGAGGAGTACAAGGGGAAGCTCCGCACGAAGGCACCTTCCGTACAGCAGGCGGTCGGAAATCTTTCAGGAGGAAACCAGCAGAAAGTGCTGCTCTCCAAGTGGATGTTTGCTGATCCGGAAGTACTGATTCTTGATGAACCTACACGAGGTATCGACGTAGGCGCCAAGTACGAGATCTACTGCATAATGAACGACCTGGTCGCACAGGGAAAGTCAGTTGTCATGATCTCGTCGGAAATGCCGGAACTTCTCGGTATGTGCGACCGTATCTACGTTATGAATGAGGGAAAAATGGTTGCTGAAATGCCTGCAGCGGAAGCAACTCAGGAAAAGATCATGGCAGCTATCCTTCAGTCAGATAAAAACGGCACCAATTCCTCCCCGCAGAACGGAGAATCCGATGCTGCGGACAGATCATTGTATTCGAAGGAGTAACTATGAACGTTAAAAATTCCATAAAAAAATACACGATGGTCATAGCGCTTGTCGTAGTATTTATTTTCTTTTCTGTCTGGACAGATGGAAAGCTTCTTGTTTCGCAGAACATGTCAAATCTTCTGCTTCAGAACGCATACGTGCTCGTTATGGCATGCGGTATGCTTCTGTGTATCCTGACCGGCGGTAACATCGACCTTTCAGTTGGTTCGACTGTATGTCTCGTCGGTGCAGTGGCGGCACAGCTGATGGCCAAATACGATATGAACGCCTGGCTCGTTATCGGCATCTGTCTTTTACTTTCAGTGCTGATAGGTATGTGGCAGGGGTTCTGGATAGGGTACATACACATTCCGCCTTTTATCTGTACGCTGGCCGGAATGTTCCTGTTCCGAGGTATCGGCCGAGCAATACTGGGATCAAAAACAGTAGCTGTAGGCAATGAAGATTTCCTTAATATTTTTGCATCATACATCAATGTACCGGGACTGGATAACGGCAAGATCAAGTGGTCGGCATTCGTCGCAGGTATCATAATTGCTTGTATTCTTCCGGTTATTACATTTATAAGCCGTGCAAAGAAGAAAAAGAAGGGATACAGACAGGCATCCGCTGTTTCACAGTACGCAAAGATCGCAGTTATCGATGCACTGGTTCTTGTATACACATGGAAGCTTGCTCACTACAAGGGCATTCCGGTAATGGCACTCTGGGTACTCGCTATTGTGTTCATCTACGCATTCATTACATCAAAAACAGCATTCGGACGTTATTTCTACGCTGTCGGCGGTAATGAAAAGGCTACAAAGCTTTCAGGTATCGACACCAACAAAGTTTATTTCATGGCATATACATCTATGTCACTTCTCGCAGGTCTTTCAGGACTTCTTATAGCAGCCCGTATCGGTTCAGTAAACGGCGATACAGGTAACTCATTCGAAATGGATGCCATCGGTTCATGCTTCATCGGCGGCGCTTCAGCATACGGCGGAAGCGGTTCCGTAGGCGGCGTCGTAGTAGGTGCCATCCTCCTCGGTGTTATCAACCAGGGCATGTCCATCAAGGGCCTTGACAACAACTGGCAGTACGTAGTAAAAGGTGCTGTTCTTCTCATTGCCGTTATCTTCGACGTTGTATCCAACAAGAAGACAGGCAAGGCAGGCTGATATAAACGACTATGTCGATCATTATATTCTTCTGATATCTCTTTGATGAAAAGGAAAAAACGCAGATTCCGAAAGGGTCTGCGTTTTTTCTTGCACCTGCAATGGACTATATAATAAGTGTGTATTGCATACCGGGCGGCTGTTCTATTTTTCATTATCATTTTAGATATCAGTTATAGGAACACCCTATAACTAGTTATGGAATATTTGCATTGGACAAACCCTACTGAATTGATATATAATATAGACATAGCAAAGAGGAACACACAAAAGCTAAGAAAGCAAGTAACCGGTTAAGCCTGATATCTGGTATCCGGTGAGGCCGGTGTTCCATATAAAAGAAAGAAAAAATATAATTCAAATTCAGGAGGAAATTATCATGGCAAACAATAAATTACACTTTGAAACATTACAGCTTCACGTAGGACAGGAACAGGCAGATCCGGTTACAGATGCAAGAGCAGTACCGATTTACGCTTCAACTTCATATGTATTCCACAACTCACAGCATGCAGCTGACCGTTTCGGTCTTAAGGATGCCGGCAACATTTACGGCAGACTTACAAATCCTACACAGGATGTTTTCGAACAGAGAATCGCAGCTCTCGAAGGCGGTGCAGCAGCACTTGCTACAGCTTCAGGTGCAGCAGCTATCACATATACAATTGAAGCTCTTGCAAAGGCAGGCGAAAACATCGTAGCTTCAAAGACAATCTACGGCGGTACATATAACCTTCTCGAACACACACTTCCGCTTTATGGTATAACAACAAAGTTCGTTGATCCTGATGAAGAAGGTGCTTTTGAAAAGGCTATCGACGCAAATACAAAGGCTCTTTACATCGAAACACTCGGTAACCCTAACTCAAATGCTATCGATATAGAAAAGATCGCAGCTATCGCTCACAAGCACGGTATTCCGCTTGTAGTAGACAACACATTTGCTACACCTTACCTCGTTCGTCCAATCGAATACGGCGCAGATATCGTTGTTCACTCAGCAACAAAGTTCATTGGCGGCCACGGTACAGCAATCGGCGGCGTTATCGTTGACAGCGGTAACTTCGACTGGAAGAAGTCAGGCAGATACCCTTGGATCTCTGAACCAAACCCAAGCTACCACGGCATAAGCTTTGCAGATGCTGTAGGCCCTGTAGCATTCGCTATCTACATCCGTGCAATCCTTCTCCGTGACACAGGTGCTACACTTTCACCATTCCACGCATTCATCTTCTTACAGGGACTTGAAACACTTTCACTCCGTGTTGAACGTCACACATCAAATGCAAATAAGATAGTTGAATATCTTGCAAAGAACCCACAGGTTGAAGCTGTTCACCATCCTTCACTTCCATCAGAACCAACTCACGATATCTACAAGAAGTACTTCCCGAACGGCGGCGGCAGCATCTTCACATTCGACATCAAGGGTACAGAAGACGACGCAAAGAAGTTCATCGACAACCTCGACATCTTCTCACTCCTTGCAAACGTTGCTGACGTTAAGTCACTCGTTATCCACCCGGCTTCAACAACACACTCACAGCTCACAGAGGCTGAACTTGCTGAACAGGGCATCAAGCCAACAACTATCCGTCTGTCAATCGGTACAGAACACATCGACGATCTTATTGCTGCTCTCGACAAGGCTTTTGCAGCAATCAAGTAATAGTCAGTTATAAACGCATAGCATAATCTTCTTAAGCTCCTCATTAAAATCATATAGTGTCAACAGCGGAAGTGCGCTCAGTGCTTCCGCTTTGTTGTAAGATCAGCTATAGATTTTACTTATATCACAGTATAACTATTATATATTTTACAAATCCTATAGGAATGGTATAATAAATTATGATAACAGTTGATGTTAATATCAGTAAAATCTTTAATACCGGGAGGAAATTAAGATGAGACAGGTAATATGCTTCGGCGATTCAAATACATTCGGATATATTCCGGGAACAGGAAAAAGATTTCCGTGGGGAGTAAGATGGACAAGCGTGCTTGATGAAAAGCTTGCCGGAACAGATTTAAGAGTAGTGGAGGAAGGCCTTGTGGGCAGGACCACGATATTTGAAGATCCGCTTCGCGACGGAAGATGCGGCGTAAGACTTCTTCCTGTGATACTTGAAACTCACGCTCCTTCAGATGAAGATCTGGTAGTTATTATGCTCGGAACAAACGACTGCAAGGCTATCTACGGGGCATCTCCTGAGGTAATAGCAAAGGGAGTAGCAAGACTTGTAAGACAGGTAAGAGCGTACTCTGATAAGGTAAAGATACTCGTTGTTTCACCTATCCATCTCGGCGAAAACGTCTGGAAGGAAGGATTCGATCCTGAGTTTGACGAGAACTCTGTCGAGATATCAAAGAAGCTTG
This sequence comes from Oscillospiraceae bacterium, assembly GCA_045220685.1. Classification (GTDB taxonomy): domain Bacteria; phylum Bacillota; class Clostridia; order Oscillospirales; family Ruminococcaceae; genus HUN007. The sequence goes on from JBGUVZ010000289.1 coordinate 7,780, forward strand.
CCGCTGAATACAGAAAGATAAGCAAAGCGGAAAACACATATTTCCTTGATGCATCTGAATATGCTGTTCCGAGTGAAACGGATCAGGAACATATGAATGAAGAAAACCACAGAAAGTTAGCTACGGCTATTTATGAAAATATAAAGCAGATATAGTGTGCATAAACATAAAGCTAACTGAAAAGTATACTTGACAAAGCCTATAGAAAAGGTATATAATAGATTTAGAAAGGAAGATCTGATCATGTCAAAACTTATATATCTTGATAATGCAGCAACAACAAGAGTAAAAAAAGAAGTGCTCGATGCAATGCTGCCTTATTTTACCGAGACATACTCCAACCCTTCAGCTGTTTACAGCTTCGCTTCAGAAGGCAAGAAGGCTGTAATGGAAGCGAGAAACCAGGCGGCTGCTCTTATCGGTGCAAAGCCTGAGGAGATATATTTCACCGGCGGCGGAAGCGAATCAGACAACTGGGCGCTTAAGGCTACTGCCGAGGAATACGGCTCAAAGGGCAAACACATTATCACTACAAAAATAGAACACCATGCAATTCTTCACACCTGTGAATATCTTGAAAAGCATGGCTTTGAAGTTACTTATCTTGACGTTGACAGCGACGGACTTGTTCATCCTGAAGATGTTGAAAAGGCGATCAGACCTGACACCATCCTTATTTCAGTGATGACAGCCAACAACGAGATAGGTACAATTGAGCCGATAGCTGAAATAGGCAGGATAGCACATGAACATGGCGTCCTTTTCCATACTGACGCAGTTCAGGCATATGGCCATATCCCGATAAACGTTGACGAGATGAACATCGATATGCTTTCAGCCAGCGGACATAAGTTCGGCGGTCCTAAGGGCATCGGTATCATGTACATCCGCAAGGGTGTGAAGATACGTTCATTCATCCACGGCGGGTCACAGGAACGCGGAAGAAGAGCAGGTACTTCAAATACTCCTGGTATTGTCGGCCTCGGCAAGGCAGCTGAGATCGCCGGAAAGACGATGGAGGAAAGAGTACGCAAGGAAACAGAACTCCGTGACTACCTGATAAACAGGATAGAAAACGAGATCCCGTATTCAAAGTTCAACGGACACAGAACTGAAAGACTTCCTAATAACGTAAATTTCTGCTTCCGTTTCATCGAAGGTGAATCACTTCTCATTCTTCTTGACCAGAACGGAATATGCGGTTCCAGCGGATCTG
>JBGUVZ010000290.1:0-4447 GCA_045220685.1 Oscillospiraceae bacterium
AGAAACCAGCAGATCCGACTGAGCCTACAGAACCAGCAAAAACGATAAAGCTGGGAGATCTGGATTTCAGCGGAACGATCGATGTAACTGATCTTACTGAAGTTTCGCTTGCTCTTCTTGGTGACAGAAATCTTACTGAAGATCAGCTGAAGGCTGCTGACGTTGACGGTGACGGAACACTGAGCCTTGCAGATCTTGCGAAACTCAGACAGTTCCTTTCCAAGAAGATAGATTCACTTGATTAATAAGCTCAAAATAACGGTCGTCTGGACAGGTCAGGCGGCCGTTTTGAGCTTGTTCGAATTTCAATCGTGTCTTTATCTGCAATTTTTTATGAGATAAAGACGCGATCGAATTGACTTTGATGATGTGCTTTGCTATAATATGAATATGAATAATTTAATCGGAAGAAAAAGAGAATGTGAGAGACTTGAAAAATGCATGGCAGCTTCAACTGCTCAGCTGGTAGTTGTTTATGGCAGACGAAGAGTCGGAAAAACATTCCTTATAAATCAGTTTTTTAAGAATAAGTTTGAATTCAAGCTCACCGGGGCTTTTAATCAGGAAAAGAACATCCAGCTGCGAAATTTTTCTGATGAACTAAACAGAAGGTCTGGAAAGGAGAGACCTGTCCCAAAAGACTGGATTCAGGCATTCAGTTATCTCAGAGAATATACGGAAACATTATCATCGGATCAGAAACATGTGTTTTTTATTGATGAAATGCCATGGCTTGATACGCGTAATTCAGGATTTCTTCCTGCGTTTGAATATTTCTGGAATGATTACGGTTCATGCAAAGACAATCTGGTGTTTATAATATGCGGATCTTCTACTTCCTGGATGATCGAAAATATCGCTGACAATAAAGGCGGTTTGTTCAACAGGCAGACCTGCCGGTTGTATCTTGAACCGTTTTCTCTTGGTCAGACACGGGAATATCTTAATTCGAAAGGCATCAGCTGGTCTGAATATGATATTGCTGAATGTTATATGATCATGGGCGGTATCCCGTATTATCTGAGTCTTCTTGACAGTGATCTGTCGTATGTTCAGAATATTGATAATCTTTTTTTCAGAAAGAAAGCAGAGCTGTGGGATGAATTTGATCATCTGTATCATACGCTTTTTACAAACAGTGACAGATACATACAGGTCGTGGAAGCACTTTCTGAAAAGAAAATGGGATATACGCGAAAGGAACTCTCCGAGAAAACAGGTATCGCTCTGAACGGAAATCTGACAAAAATCCTTGATAATCTTATTAATTCAGGATTTGTACGGGCATCCGGTTTCTACGGAAATAAAAAGAAAGAGACTCTTTATCAGTCGTCGGACTATTATTCAAATTTCTATTTCAGATTTATTAAAGACAATCACGGCAAGGATGAACACTACTGGAGCAAAGCTCTTGATATACCATCAAGAAGAGTATGGGCAGGGCTCACATTTGAGCAGCTCTGCAGGGATCATGTTGCTCAGATCAAGAAAAAACTCGGAATAGCAGGTGTGCTTTCTGAAGAATACATATGGTTTTCAAGAGGAAACGATGAACTTGGTATTCCCGGCGCACAGATAGATCTTCTAATCGAGCGCAGAGACCGTATTATCAATATTTGTGAAATAAAGTTTGCTTCGGATGAATATGTGATCGATAAGGAATATGACATGAAACTTCGGAACAAGATCGAAACGTTCCGTAAGCTTACTTCAAATAAATCCGGACTGCAGCTTACGATGATCACTACTTATGGTGTTAAAGACAATAAATACAGCAGTATTGCCGGCAGTCAGGTAACGCTGGAAGATCTTTTTGAAGAATGAGAATGTAAAGTGAGGCACTAAAATGATCTGGTTTGTAAGACATGGCGAGACCGTGTGGAATGTCGAAAATAAGATATGCGGAGCGACGGACAGCCCTCTTACTGAGCGGGGACATGCGCAGGCGGTCGAGACAGGTGAGATGATAAAGAAAATGGGTATCAAGGCAGATGCGATACTGTATTCTCCGCTTTCCCGTGCCAAGGATACGGCGGCGCATATTTCTGAAATATGCGGCATCCCGATGCGTGAGGAAATCCGTCTTATCGAACAGAGATTCGGAAAATATGAATCCACACCACGTGACGGAAAGGAATTTCACGAGGCGAAGAAGCAGTTTCTGAACCGTTACGACGGCGGCGAGTCGATGTTCCAGATGGCACAGCGCATCTACAATCTGCTCGATGAACTGAAGGAAAACGGCGGTGACTATATCCTCGTTGCTCATAACGGCATCGCGAGGGTAGTGCATTCGTATTTCAACGAGATGACCAACGATGAATACGCATCATTCGGCGTGAAAAACTGCTCGGTCAGCGAGTACAGGTTTGATTAAAGTTTATCCTAAGATAACAGAACAAGGCATGACCTGCGTAAAATGCGAGGTCATGCCTTATTTTTATTCCATCGAAGTTTGTGAATATTCGAGAAACATTCCTTTTCAAAACTGTTTCTCGAATAATTTAAAATAGCATGCCGAAGGCATACCTTTTCGAAAAGGTGGCACCTCCGGTGCAATTGAAAACGGCCGCCTAAAGTCGGCGACCGTTAAAGATGTAGTTATAGATTAGAGAATTTCCATTCTATAATAGGGTGCTTTATAATTCTCTTACAGATCTCGTCTGAATCAAATAGTAATTCAGGTCTTAAGTCTTTATTGAAATAATATTCAACAAATCTTATTTCGTCACTTGACATTTCAAGGATATTAGTGAGATTTTCTTTGACAAAGGATATTGTTTCCGGAAGATTGTATTTCTTTTCTGAGCTTGATATCACAGGAAATAAATCAGAACGTATTTTTGAAAATGTTATTTTGTCTATTGCAGATGTATCAAAATGATCGAATGCGGTTTCACTGTTTATTGTTTTATAGAAAATAACGCATTTACGAAGCAGATCAAGGTCATGACGAGTGAAAAGTTCGGCTTTAAACATATTGTTTACGTCATAAAGATCTCTTGCTGCAGCACGGGAAATCAAGGCAGTAATTTTGGCACCGTATATTTCATTAGGATCCAGACATAAAATTTTAGCATTTGTAAATCCGGATATAGTTTTTATTTGACGTGTTTTCGGAATTAAAATGTGCTCTCTCAGTAAATAATTGATTTCTATTTTTATTCTGTCAGAAACACCTCCTGCGTTGGTATATGAATAAACTGAAGAATTTAAGGCGTGCGTATCTTTTATATGTTTTTCATCCAGTAGATATCCCTGATTTTTCATAAATATATTTAATTTTTCGGTAATGATCTCTTTGGATTTGAGCATCTGATCACGTGATATGTTATGTGTAAAATCAAGATCTATATCAACTGATAATCTTGGCAAATCGAATATGGTAAGATTAATTGCAGTTCCGCCTTTTAATGCCAGTGCTGTACTCAAATAACTATCGTTTTCAATAAACGAAAGAATTTCAGAAAGACGACAGACTTTTTCATATGTATCTCTGATAAATCCTAATTCTTTTGCCTGTTTTCCTAATTCAATTCTGTTATATTGTGTCATACTTAACTCCTTTGTCCGTCAAAAGAAACAGGTTTTCAGGAACGTACATGTTCCATTTGGAATCAAGCACAAGTTCGTTTTTAAATTTGGTTTTATACAAATAACATTTGGAAAAAGAAATGTTTTTCAAACATTCGTCAAAAAAATAGTCACTAAGATTTAAAATATCTTTGAAATGTTCCAGTATATATCCGGTTTTCTGATACAGGAATTTTCGGTTATATTGTTCAAGGTATTTTAATAGAAGATCTTCTTTTACTGACGGGACTAAAGCGATACATTTAAGGAGTTCTTCAAGACCGGAGATTTTTTCAAAATCATTAATACTGTCAAGGATAGTTCGTTCGATATCAGTTACCATAATTCCGTTATTGGAATTAGTGATTCCGTCAATAATATGCGGTTTGATAAATTTATATTCGATACCGTCATAATTAAATTCCGGAAAATATTTTTCGCCACCCACATATACATCATAATACACCTGATTAGCGCATCCATAATATTCAAAGGCGGAATGATGAGTTATATATGTATGATCTGAAATTTTTGACGCTATTGCATAACGATTACGAACCGGTTGTTTGGTTTCAAGGCTGATAGTAACATAAAGATCGCGGCGTACACGTTCAATTAGTCCTTTATTGACATAATCGTATAGTAGAGAATGTGTGGCAGCCGGGTTGCCGGTTAGTGTATTAACATCTTCACGTGAAAAGCATCCCATGTCAATCATTTTTTCATAATATTTCAAAACGTTCACCTTCTTAAAGCTTTAATTGCTATGCTTCTATTTTTATTATATAGAGAAACATTCCTTTTGTCAACTGTTTCTCGAATAATTTAAAATAGCATGCCGAAGGCATACCTTTTCGAAAAGGTGGCACCTCCG
>JBGUVZ010000291.1:0-3223 GCA_045220685.1 Oscillospiraceae bacterium
AACATCGACACAAACGAACACTACAAAGCAGTATGCAAAATAGCTGAAGAAGAACACGCAGCTATTTTCCCGATCTGCGCTCAGATAGAAGCTGAAATCTCCGACATGGACGACGAGGACAAGGCAATGTTCCTCAGTGACCTCGGCCTTGAAACATCCGGTCTTAACCGTATAATCAAGGAAGGCTACTCACTTCTCGGCCTCATCTCATTCCTGACAGCAGGTCAGCCGGAAGTTCGTGCATGGACGATCAAGAAGGGTACAAAGGCTCCTCAGGCAGCCGGAAAGATCCACACAGACTTCGAAAAAGGCTTTATCCGTGCTGAAGTCGTTGCATTCGACGACCTCATGGCATGCGGCACAATGGCAGCAGCCAAGGAAAAAGGCCTCGTAAGACTTGAAGGCAAGGAATACGTAATGAACGACGGCGACATCGTTCTCTTCCGCTTCAATGTTTAATAAGACAATTTAATTCCCCATTCAATATTCCAGAAAGCGCAGGTCTCTCCCCCGTAGGAGGCCTGCGTTTTTTGCTGCTTTCCGCAAATAAATCTGATCATTTTACTCCAGCTGCAAACGGCATCTTTAGTCCCGCTCAGAATTCTGCGCTGCGAAAAAACAACATCTCCCCCACAGACTCTGCGTTCGAGCCTGTAAGGGAGATGCCGTATATATGATTTTTTAAGGAATTAGTTGTTTTTCTGTATTTCAAATCCAGCCGCCGGCAGAACCGATCTCTGCCGCAGCTGATATACAAATCAATCCTGTTTTTATTATAGCACGTATGTTAATCGTTTTCAATGAGTATAACCATACAATTTTCGACGATTAGTATGTTATTTCTAACGTTAATTGTATTTTTTGAAGTGTAAACGTCATCCTGGACGTAATCTGTTACCGTTGCTTATTACAGCAATATTTGTATAGACAAACAGCAAGAATTTGTATATATTAAAAGTGTATATATAATCACAGGAGCGCGGTTACACCGTGACTCAACGGCATAATAAAAAAACGATACAGGGAGGAGTTACAATGAACAGGAAATATACCACACAGATATCTGCTCTTTTAATGAGTGCTGCCGTAACATTGGCTTCGTGTCCGCCGTCGGCATATGTAAGAGCTGCTGAGCGGGAGATTAAAGGTAAATCCGGTAACTATGATTACGTGCTATATAATGAAATGCTAAGTAATGTAGGAGATTTGGATTTTACACCTGAAGATGACGGAAGGCTGGTTTTAAAGACCAACTCAGTACATTACCTTCAGCTCATCAAGGGACTTGAATTCAATGAAGAACATAAATGTTCAGACTATAAAAAGATCACTTTAAACTATGACATGGATTATTCCTTCTCCGAAGGATCCATTGCCCATTTCGGCGCATACGGCTGGACCAAAAACAAACAGGCTGAATTCATCGTTACTGACGGCTGGTATGGATGGAGACAGGGGGGACCGATTGACCCTCTTGAAACAGTTGAAATAGACGGTGCTCTGTACGATATTTATGTCCTGAGCCAGTTTTCCATGGGCGGAATAATGGGCACCGGTGACGGATGGTATCAGTACTTTAGCGTAAGAAGAGAAAACAAAACTGAAGAAACATCCGGCAGTATCAGCGGTACAATAACTCTTTCCGAGCACTTCAAAGTATGGGAAAAATACGGATTCAGCCTCGACTCAAATCTCTACAGTGCCTCAGTCAGTGCTGACGCATACGAATGTCCTGAATTCAATGTCACCATAAATAAAGGTGAAGTCTTTACTGAATACGCTGAAGACAAGCCGGCTGATACAAAGCCTGAAGAACCGACTTCACCGGCAGTAACAGATCCGGAACCGGAAATAACAGTTTCTGAACCGGAAATAACAGTTTCTGAACCGGAAACAACACTTCCGACACCTGAAGATACGCTCACACCTGAAATTTCAGATGCTCCGGAAATCACTCCGGCAGTTACAGAACCTGCCGCTCCTGAAGATCCGCCTGCCGTTACAGATCCTGTCGTATCTGAAGAACCCGCTGCGGATATTACAGAACCTGTGGTCACAGATCCGGACAAACCAGGCCCGCGATATGCTGAACCGGAAATGATACCGGGCGACACGGACGGAAACGGCGCTATAACCATTGCTGATCTTGCCGTAATGAAAAAGAAACTTCTGGACCCGGATGACAGCATTTCTGATATCTCTCACTGTGATCTGAATAAAGACAGTAAATTCAACGTCGTCGATTTCATCATGCTGAAAAGTATTATCAGTTCAGGCGGCTGATGATCGTTTCTTAAGGACTTAAAGATTTATCCCCCTTACACGTATCTTCATATATACGTACAAGGGGGATTCTTGTGTTTTTATCCGGAAATGATACACTAAATACATTTCAACGTACCGTAAATATCCATATACGTTTATCCCGCAGGCATTTTCTTAGTATCTTTGTTAAAGAAACTGCCGATTTCATATTGATGTTTTATTTATTCTGTGATATAATAGATGAATAATGTGGTTTTTTACAGACCCGTTATTTCTGAAACGAACTAAATTGACTGTCTGAAAGGCACAATGTCATTAATAAAAAATAAATATCAAGAGAGGTGTAATATATGGATTATCATTTTTCTGACAGGGTATCAAAGCTGAAACCGTCTGTTATACGTGAAATACTCAAGCATACTTCCGAACCGGGAGTTATCCCTTTTGCTGCCGGAAGTCCTGCAGCGGAAGCCTTTCCAAAGGAAACTATAAAGGCTATCTCAGACAACATACTGGCTACTGACCCTATCGGTGCTCTGCAGTATAACATTACTGAAGGCTACACTCCGCTCAGAAACCGCCTGAAAAAGGAGCTTGCAAAAAAGAACAGCTTTACCGAAGGCCGCGATGACCTCATAATCACATCCGGTGCACAGCAGGCAAACGAGCTTGCATGCAAGGTGCTCTGCAGTGACGGTGACACACTTATCTGTGAGGCTCCGAGCTTTATCGGCTCACTTAACGCATTCAAATCCTACAACGTAAACATCGTAGGCGTTGAAATGGAAAGTGACGGTATCAACATTGAAAAACTCGAGGAAGCACTTAAGACAAACAAAAAAGTAAAGCTTCTTTATCTTATAACAAACTTCCAGAACCCTACAGGAAATACTCTTTCACTGGAAAAGAGAAAAGCGATCTATGAACTTGCAAAGAAGTACGACTTCATCATACTTGA
>JBGUVZ010000292.1:0-5517 GCA_045220685.1 Oscillospiraceae bacterium
ATATTCATGGGCATGCTTACGGCAATGGGCGTCATAACTGCATTCACTGACGACTGCTGCTTCATCGGCGAAGTTTCACTGAACGGCAACGTCCGTCACGTAAACGGTGTGCTTCCAATGACACTCACGGCAATGAAAAGCGGCATTAAGAAAATTTTTGTGCCACTCGACAACGCTTTTGAGGCTTCGGTAGTTGACGGAATAGAGGTTTATGGTGTAAAATCTATTATAGAAATAATAGCTCACTTCACCGGCGGCAGACAGATAAAAGTCTCGGACCGGTACGTTCCGCCTGCCGTTTCGGAGATAAACGTTCCTGATTTTTCAGACATCAAGGGACAGCACTCCGCAAAGCTAGCTCTGGAGATCGCAGCTTCCGGCGGTCACAACGTACTTCTTATAGGAAGTCCGGGAAGCGGCAAGAGCATGCTCGCCAAAAGACTTCCGGGCATTCTTCCGCTCATGACTTTTGAGGAATCCATCGAGACGACCAACATCCATTCCATCTCCGGTCTGCTCGAAAAGGACACTCCCCTTGTGACGGTACGTCCTTTCCGTTCGCCGCACCACACCATTTCATCGGCGGGGCTGGCAGGCGGAGGCACCATACCGCATCCGGGCGAAATATCACTTGCCCACAACGGCACGCTGTTCCTCGATGAACTTGCGGAATTCGACAGAAAAACTCTTGAAATTCTGAGACAGCCTCTTGAAGAGCAGAAAGTGACTATATCAAGAGCAAGCGGCAGCATAACCTATCCTTCGTCGATAATGCTGGTTGCCGCTATGAACCCATGCCCGTGCGGATTTTTCGGACATCCGAAGAAAAAATGCATCTGCTCACACAAGCAGGTGTCGAACTATCTTTCCAAGATAAGCGGTCCGCTTCTTGACAGACTTGATCTTCACGTTGAAGTGGCTCCGGTGGAATTCGCACATCTTTCATCTGCTAAAAAGGAAGAAAGCTCGGCTTCAATCAGGAAACGCATCCAGGCAGCAAGAGAGATACAGACAGAACGCTTTAAAGGTACAGGTATCACATGCAACGCACGCATCACCTCCTCGAAGCTCCATGAGTTCTGCCCTCTTGACAACGAAGCGAATTCATTTCTCTGCGGAGTTTTTGATGTAATGGGACTCTCCGCCCGCGCCTACGACAGAATACTTAAAGTATCGAGGACGATAGCCGATCTCGACGGCAGTGAAGTGATAAAAAAACGGCACATTTCCCAGGCAGTCCAGTACCGCTCATTGGACAGAAAATACTGGAACCAGGAGGGGTAACTCTCCTCACACTCCATCCCGGCCAAAGGAGTGCAGAACCGCCTTTCTTCCCGGTCAAAGGGGTGCAGGGGCGAAGCCCCTGCATCAGTAAGCCCCCTCCCGCCGGGAGGGGGTTGGGGGTGGGGATCAAAATTCATTATAAAGGAAAATGTACATGATAAAACTTATAGCAAGCGATATGGACGGCACACTTCTCGACGACGACAAGAACCTGCCACCTGACTTTTTCGAAATTCTCGACAGACTCGGACGCAACAACATTCAGTTTGTCGTGGCAAGCGGCCGTTCCTATCCGGCACTTACACCTATTTTCGGAAGTCACAGCAAAAACATGAGCTTTATCTGTGACAACGGTGCCTATATAATGGAGAACGGCGTAAATGCTTTCACCGGCGGCATCGATCCTGATACATTAAAGGATATCATCAGAGTCTGCCATGAAAAACTGCCGGAGGCATATCTCGTCCTCTGCGGCAAAAAAGGACTCTACTGTACCGACAAATACAAACCGCGTTCTGAAAAGGAGCTTGGTTTCTACTATAACTCACGAACCGTACTCGACGACCTCACCACAGTTGACGACGTCATCTTCAAAATAGCCATCTACGACGAGAACGACCCGCAGAAATACTCCTACCCTGTTCTCAAGGAGATCTACGGTGACAGTCTTTCACTTGTAGTCTCGGGACATCTGTGGATGGACATTATGCGGAAAGGCATAAGCAAGGGTACTGCGATGGAGAACATCCAGCGTTCCACGGGCGTTTCACACGATGAGACCATGGCCTTCGGAGACTTCTACAACGACGTTGATCTGCTTAAATCCGCAGGCTACAGCTTCGTAATGGAAAACGCCAATGAGGACATGAAGCAGTACGGAAAATTCATTGCTGCCGATAACAACAGCGGCGGTGTCACAAAAGCTATCAGAAAATATCTCGACGAAAACGGACTGATGTAAGGAGACGCTGATAAAATCAGCGCGGGGAGGGACAAAGTACTCGAATCTCCCCTATGCAGAATACATATGAAAGGGATCACTAATGAATAACGTTAAAAAAATCGCAGCCCTTATAAAAAAATATTTTGACAATCTGGACAAGCTGCTCTTATTTGCAGTCTGCCTGTGTACCGTGCTTGGAATAGTCCTTATCTACTCCCTCGCCGCCAGCGGCACCGTGGTACATTCAGTCTACAAAACCCAGGTTGCTTCCATGATTATCGGGCTTATAATCTGTATTTTCATTTCGTGCTTTGACTACAAGGATTTCGCAAAGCTGTGGTTCCTGTACGTACCGGTGGCGCTTGTCCCCGTGCTTCTGACCTTCACAAAGCTCGGTGTCGGCGTTGAAGGTACCGATGACGTGGCGTGGCTGAAACTCGGTCCCCTGACCTTCCAGCCGGCGGAGCTTCTGAAAATTGCTTTTCTGCTCTCATTCTCCTATCATCTCTACAAGGTGAAGGATGACCTCAACAATCTGATAAACATCATTCTTCTGTGTCTCCACGCGGGACTGCCTATCGCCCTGATCATGAAACAGGGTGACCACGGAACGGCACTTGTCTTCATCATGATGTTCGTTATCATGATGTACTCCGCAGGACTTTCACTCATCTATATAATTCCGGCAATACTTGCCATCCCGGTAGTCGGATATTTCGCATGGCAGTACGCTCTCGGTGATGTACAGAAGGAACGAATCATGATCCTCTTTAATCCGGGAACAGACCCTGAAGGTCTTGAATGGCAGCAGGATCTCGGACTTTCATCCCTTACAGCAGGAAACATCTTCGGAAAAGGTCTTTTCGGAAACGGAAAGAGCAATGTTCCGGAGATCTACAACGACTTTATTTTCTCCTATGTAGGCTATGTTTTCGGATTTGTCGGATGCCTCGCACTCATTCTCGTCTTTGCTTTCATCTGCATCAAGCTCATCGCTGACAGCCTGACAGCCCGCGACGAACTCGGCAGAAACATCTGCATGGGTGCCTTCTCGATAATCTTCACACACTGCGTTCTCAACATCGGCATGGTACTTAAGGTAATGCCGGTTATCGGTATCCCGCTTCCGTTTGTAAGCGCCGGCGGTACAGCGCTTGTGAGTATGTACATCGTTATCGGAATAGTTCTCAGCGCAAGACAGCACAACCAGAAGGTCTACAGAATGTTCGCATAGACAAGTAAGCTATAAAATATATTTCGCACAAACGCCGGTGAAACTCACCGGCGTTTTTAGTTACTATAAATCATTGAATTATCCGCGAAAAAATGATATAATTTTTATATTACCCTACTTAAGCAGGGCAAACATAATCATTCTTTTTGAACGGATACTTTATTAGTATCAGAAAGGATCTTAAATTATGGCAAATCAGCTATGTATCGTTCTTGACTTCGGCGGTCAGTATAACCAGTTGATCGCCCGACGTGTACGTGAATGCGGTGTTTACTGCGAGATCAAAAGATATGACACACCTATCGAAGAGATCAAAGCTCTTGATCCGGTAGCCATCATCTTCACAGGCGGCCCTAACAGCGTTTACGACATGAGTTCACCGCACATTTCAAAGGATATCTTCGATATCGGCGTTCCGGTACTCGGTATCTGCTACGGATGTCAGCTCGTTGCCTGGACACTCGGCGGCGAAGTAAAGAGCTGCGAAAAGAGCGAATATGGTAAAATAGAAATTTCACATAGGAACGGAAGCCTCCTCTTCAAGGATGTTCCTGAAAAGAACGTCGTATGGATGAGCCATACCGACTACGTAAGCAAAGTTCCGGAAGGATTTACAGTTACTGCAGCATCTGCAGACTGTCCTGCTGCTGCATTTGAAAACCCGGAAAAGAAGTTCTATGCAGTTCAGTTCCACCCGGAAGTTACACACAGCGAATTCGGCAAAAAAATGCTCCACAACTTCCTCTACGAACTATGCGGATGCAAGGGCGACTGGGTAATGGACGACTTCATCGAAAAGACAGTTGCAAAGCTTCGTGAACAGATCGGCGACAAGAAGGTTGTTCTCGGTCTTTCAGGCGGCGTTGACTCATCAGTTGCCGCAGGTCTTTTAAGCCGTGCTGTCGGCAAGCAGCTCACCTGCGTATTCGTTGACCAGGGTCTCATGAGAAAGGATGAAGGCGACTTCGTTGAAGAAACATTCACAAAGCTCTTCGACATGAAGTTTGTACGTGTAAACTGCCAGAAGCAGTTCCTTGAAAAGTTAAAGGGCGTTTCCGATCCTGAACAGAAGAGAAAGATCATCGGCACTGAATTCTACAAGGTATTCTGGGACAAGATCCGTGAAGAAGCTGACGGCGGATTCTTCGCACAGGGCACTATCTATCCGGACAGAATCGAATCCGGCAAGGGCAATGCAGCCGGCAAGGGCAGCACTGCTACTATCAAGACACACCACAACATGGTTGAAAAGCCTGCAGATATAAAATTCGACGGTACTATCGAACCACTCGCTGACCTCTTCAAGGATGAAGTTCGTGCAGTCGGCGAAAAGCTCGGCATCCCGCACGACCTCGTATGGAGACAGCCATTCCCTGGCCCTGGCCTCGGCGTAAGAATCATCGGCGAGATCACAGAAGAAAAGATCAAAGTCCTCCAGGAAGCTGACGCAGTATTCCGTGACGAAATCAAGAAGAGCGGCATCGAAAGCGAACTCAAGCAGTTCTTCGCAGTTCTCCCTGACGTAAAGACAGTAGGCGTAATGGGCGACCACCGCACATACGACCACCTCATCGCCATCAGAGCCATCACAACAGATGACTTCATGACAGCCGACTGGGCAAGAATCCCGTACGACGTCCTCGCAAGAGTTTCAAACAGACTGACAAACGAAGTTGAACACGTCAACAGAGTAGTCTACGACATAACTTCAAAGCCTCCGGGAACTGTTGAGTGGGAATGATATCATTTTTCAAACAGCCACGCAAATACGTCGTTTGAGGTGTCTCTAAAACGCTAGTGATACTATTTTGATACTAAAAAATTTATAAAAATTAAGAGCTATCTGATTCATTTACGAATCGGATAGCTCTTTTTTCTTATATCAGCCCCTAGATGAGCCACCAAATTGCAACAACTGAGAAAACTACCAAGAAACTTGTACTCCTGTTACGTAAAAAACTGTATTCTAAAAACACTGCCAGCATACACATTATAACATGAGAAAACTCCTGCGTCAGTCCCAGAAGAGTCTCAATTAAGTCTCATTATAGTCCCA